>JAFGVG010000325.1 GCA_016938095.1 Bacteroidales bacterium | reverse complement strand
TGGATGGCCAAAGCCGAACTCGATCCGGAATATGCAAAAGCTGCTTTTGCCCTTAAAAAGGGAGCTATTTCCAAAATTGTGGAATCATCATTTGGTTTTCACCTCATCCAATGCATCGATAAAACCGAGGATCGTATCCATACCCGTCATATTCTGGTTAAGCCCAAGGTCGATGCTGAGGAAGCAAAGGTAGCCATAGCAAGGCTCGACAGTATTGTCAGGCTGGTCAGGCTCGATTCGCTGAAGTTTGAAGATGCAGCCAAAATGCACAGCGAGGATGAAGATACGCGTATCAATGGCGGACAGGCGGTTAACAACATGCGTGGCGGGGTTCGCTGGGAACTCGACGAATTTCAACCCCAGGAATTCAAAATCATCAACAACCTTAAGGTGGGTGAAATTTCGGATCCTTATGAAACCATCGATACCAAGGGGAAGGTCGTTTACAAGGTAATTTGGCTGAAAAAGCGCACCAATCCGCATGTGGGAAATCTTAAAGAGGACTACAACCTGTTTAAGTCCAAAACCTTACAGATTAAGGAAGAGGAGCGGGTTAACGAGTGGCTCGAAGATAAAATCAAAACCACCTATATCCGGATAGCTGATAATTATACCACCTGCAGTTTCAACATTAAAGGTTGGTTTAAACCCTGAAATAATCCCTGGAAAATTGAAAAAACGCGCAAACCTGGTTGGTGTTTTGTGGCTGTTGGCGTCGGTTGTTTGCGCACAGCAAACCCGTGAGATTCAGATGTCGGCTGTTCTTATGGAACAGGCACAGGATATAGCCAACGGTGCATACCGGCTCATTGGCAATGTGCGCTTTGAACATGGCGGAGCGGTAATGTATTGCGACAGTGCCTACTATTATGGACAACCCCGTAAATCACTCGAAGCATTCAGCAGGGTGCACATGGTTCAGGGCGACAGCATCGATTGTTATGGCGATTATCTTTATTATGACGAAAATACCAAACTGGCCGAGATTCGCAGAAATGTCAAACTTTTCGGTCGGAATACCGAATTGTACACCAGCGAACTCGATTATAATGTAGGCACCAGCACAGGCTATTATACCCGGCATGCCGATATCATCAGCGGCGACAATAAACTGAAAAGTCGTGAGGGTTATTACTACTCGCGCCAGGAAATGTACTACTTTATTGACTCGGTGGTTTTGCAAAATCCCGATTATACCATTTATTCCGATACTCTCAGGTATTACACCGGTACCAGTGTTGCCTATTTTTATGGCCCAACCGAAATTGTCGGCGACAGCCTTTACATTTATTGCGAAGATGGCTGGTACAACACCCAAACCGACATTTCGATGCTTAAGCAGAAAACCCTGGTGAAAAACAAACAACAAACCATCAGGGGCGACAGCCTTTATTACGAGCGGCTGAGCGGCTACGGCAAGGGATATGGCAACATTGAACTGTTCGATGAAGAACAGAACATACTGCTGAGAGGAAACCGTGCCATTGTGCATCAGCAACACGACAGTGCACTGCTTACCGACAATGCCCAGTTTATTTACATCACCGGCGATAACGATTCGGTATTTGTTCATGCCGATACCCTCCGTGCCACCCCCGATTCGGCCGGAAACCGGGAACTCAGGGCTTTTTACGGTGTGCGACTTTACAAGTCGGACCTTCAGGGAATGTGCGATTCACTTTTCTATTCCACCTCCGATTCCATGCTGCGACTTTACCGCGAACCCGTGTTGTGGTCGGGCGAAAACCAGCTTTCTGCCGAATATATCGAGATATGGACCAAAAACAGGCAGATCGACCAGGTGCATATGCAGCAACTGGCTTTTATGATCAGCATGGTTGATTCCGGTAAATATAACCAGATCAAGGGAAAAAATATGACCGGGTTCTTCAAAAACAACGAACCCTACAAGATCATGGTCAAAGGAAATGGCCAGACGGTTTATTATGTAAAAGACGAGAAGGAAAAAGAGCTGATGGGTGTTAATGTGGCGCAGAGTTCCGATCTGACCATATACCTGAAGGATAAGAAGCCCGAGAATATCAGGTTTTACGTTAAACCCAGCGGAACTACCTACCCGTTGCTGATGGCACCTGAAGAAGAACTGATATTAAAAGATTTTAAGTGGGTGGATCAATTGCGGCCGAAAAGCAAGTGGGATATTTTCAGGTAAACAAAAAAGGCTGCCGTAGCAGCCTGTTGATTCAATATTCATCTTCGTTAAAAAAGAAGTCGTCTTTGCTGGGATAATCGGGCCAGAGGTCTTCGATACTTTCGTATATTTCTCCCTCATCTTCGATTTCCTGTAAGTTTTCAATAACTTCAAGAGGTGCACCTGACCGGATGCCAAAATCAATCAGTTCCTCTTTGGTCGCCGGCCATGGGGCATCTTCGAGCTTAGATGCTAATTCGAGAGTCCAATACATAGGGCATTAACTTTTGTGTAACCTTAAAAATTGTGCAAATATAAAAAAATATACATATAAACTACAATTTAGGTTTCCAGGGAATATCTGCCAGTTTAAAATCGTGTAAAACCTTGCGCGACAGCACAAACAGATAATCCGAAAGCCTGTTCATGTACCTTATTACGGTATCGGGCACAAAAAGTTCTGATGATAACCTTATTATTTGTCTTTCGGCTCGGCGGCATACGGTACGGGCTATGTGACATTGCGATGAGGCCACATGTCCGCCCGGCAATACAAACGATTTTAACGGGGGAAGCACTCTTTCCATGTCATCAATGGCTTCCTCGAGGTCGGTTATGTCCTGCTCGTGCATTTCGGGAATGGCGAGCTTGCAGTCCTCACAATCGGTTGCCAGAATAGCCGCACAGGTCATCAGCCGATCCTGTATGGTCAGCAGCAGCCGGCCGCTTTCTTCGTTGTTCCATAAATCGCGCAGCATGCCAATGTGAGCAATTAATTCATCTACGGTGCCATAACTTTCAATGCGCAGGTGCGATTTGGGTACTTTTTTCCCGCCAATAAGGGA
>JAFGVG010000005.1 GCA_016938095.1 Bacteroidales bacterium | reverse complement strand
GACAATACCATGGGTGAAGATTTTTTCGTAGAAGTGGATTACCAGCAAAAAAGCTATGAAGGACAGCGTATTTGCGGCGATATTTTTCTCTCGAGCAAGGTTAAGGAGGAAAACCGCATAGTGGTTGTGCTGTCCGATGGCATGGGCCACGGTGTAAAAGCCAGCGTTCTGGCTACCCTTACAGCCACCATGGCGCTGAATTTCACCAAGGAACACAAGGAACCCCAGAAAACTGCGGAAATCATTATGAAAACGCTGCCGGAGTGCAGTGAGCGAAAGATGAACTACTCGACCTTTACCATTATTGATATTGAACAGTCCAGAAAGGTTACCATACTCGAGTACGACAATCCCGAATGTATTATCATACGCGACCGGAAGGTATTCAAGCCTGCAGATCAGCAGAACATTGTGCTGGGTGACGGTGAACCCTGTAACAAAAAAATAAGGGTTTGTTCTTTTGCACCTGTCAAGGGTGATCGGATTTTATTCTGTACCGACGGTGTCACACAGTCGGGGTTAGGAACACCCCGTTTCCCGTTCGGTTGGGGTAACGACAACCTGGGAAGATTTGCCATTGACATGATTAAACAATTTCCTCAGATTTCTGCACGGAACCTGGCCGCCAAAATTCTCAACATGGCTTATAGAAACGACGGCTTCCAGTCGAAAGACGATTCCACCTGCGGCATTATTTATTTCCGTGAGCCCAGGGAATTGCTGATATGCACCGGCCCTCCGTACAATAAAGAGGATGACGCTTTGCTGGCCGCAGAAGTTACCAATTTCAAGGGGAAGAAAATTGTGATGGGCGCTACCACGGGCGACATCATATCCCGGGAACTCAACCTGAAAATCGAAGATGTATTTAAGTTTGAGGACCCCGATCTGCCGCCAATCAATGTTATGGAGGGCATTGACCTCTATACCGAGGGAATCCTTACCCTTAACAAGGTGGAAAAACTGCTGAAGGGCTATAACCCGGTTACCACCAAACTGGGCAGGGGTCCTGCCGACGAAATTGTAAAACTGATCCTCGAAAGCGATGCCATTAAAATCATAATCGGAACGCGCATTAACATTGCCCATCAGGATCCGCATCTGCCGGTGGAGCTTGAAATACGCCGTACGGTGGTGAACCGCATTGCACAGTTGCTCGAAGAAAAACTGCTGAAAAAGGTGGTGGTGACTTACATCTGATTGCCGCTGATGGAACCACGCTTCCGGAGGCCCAGCATGGCATTGCACTTTTCGTAAGCCTCGATGGAGGCATAGTAACTGAGCAGTTTGTTAAAGAAAGTTTCGTCGTTAAACCTCGGATGGCCCGATTCAAAACCCAGCTTGCCCTGGATGGTCATTTCAAAAATCTCCTCATCGTCGAGATACCCTGCCATATCCGGCAAATACGATGATTCTTCCTCTTGTTCCCACCGTTTCAGGGCATCTTTGTGTTTTTCCATAAAATTCACCAGCGATAGCTGAAGGCTTATCAGGTCGTTGTTTTCGGCTAGCAGTGTTTTATTGGCGGCATAATTTTTCTCAATCTGGTAAGTGCGCTCGGATGAGAAAGGCTTGTTGAGCATTTCATTCAGCCGTTGCTGGTTTTTATTGATCATCTCCAGGTTTTCTCTTACCTTTTTTTTGAGCAGATCAATGGTTTGTTGAATCAGTGCCTTCATAAATCATAATCGCAAAGCCAAAATTAAGGATAATTTACATGCCGTTTTCGATTTTTTGACAAAACAAATCCTGAAAGTTGTCAGTATATCCGTGACAGGGACGACTTAATGCGATATGTTAAAATTGTCGCTCATTCCAAATAAGGTATGCGAGGGTTGTATGTTTTGATTTTATTTTATATTTGTACGCCTGAAAAAAGTGAGGGCTTATCTTGTTTCCGGTGTAATTATTTAAATGTGAACAGGATAATAACACAAAGTGGAAAAAACTTAAACCTGATTTTAAATGAAAGTTCTCGTTTGTATCAGCAATGTCCCTGACACCACAACCAAGGTTAAATTTACGGATGATTTCGAAAAACTGGATACCAGTAATATTCAGTGGGTGATCAATCCGTGGGACGAACTGTCATTAACCCGTGCCCTTGAGCTGAAAGATGATGCTTCAACCGGCGTGAAATCTGTTACCGTGGCCCATGTGGGTTTGGCAGGAGCAGAACCAACCATCAGAAAAGCACTTGCCATTGGCGCCGATGATGCCATAAGGATAAATGCCGAACCGCACGATGCTTATTATGTTGCAGCGCAGCTGGCAGAGGTGGTTAAAGCCGAATCATTTGACATCGTTCTCTGCGGAATTGAATCGAGTGATCACAACGGTTCAACGGTTGGCGGTATGTTGTCAGAGTTTCTGGGTTATCCGTCGGTGTCCGCCGTATCGGGTCTGAAAATCGAAAACAATACCCTTGTTATAAACCGCGAAATTGATGGCGGAAAGGAAACCGTTACGGTTCCCGCACCTGTGGTTGCAATTGTTCAGAAAGGAATAGCCAAAGAGCCCCGTATTGCTGCCATGCGCGGTATTATGATGGCACGGACCAAGCCTGTTAAAGTGGTGGAGCCCGTTGCTGTTGATGCCCTTACCGGTATAATAAGTTTTGAGATGCCGGAACCCCGTGCAGCCTGCAAGTTTGTTGATGCCGAGGATCCGAAACAGCTGATTGGTCTGCTTCAGAACGAAGCCAAAGTGCTTTAATCATTGTTTAATTTGTAATATCATAGAAATCATGTCAGTATTAGTATATACCGAAAACTGGGACGGAAAATTCAAGAAACTTTCATTTGAGTTGGTTTCCTATGCCTCAAAAGTGGCTGAGATGCTAAATACCAAAGCCATAGCCCTGTCGGTTGGTAAACTCGAAAGCGGCGAAGCAGAAAAGCTTGGTAATTATGGCGTCAGTAAAATTATCAGTGCTGCAGGCGAAGGTCTGAATGTGCTCGACAACCAGGTTTACGCAAAAATTATCGCTGATTTCGCGGTAAAAGAAGGTGCTACGGTGGTTGTGCTGGCGAATAATAACGTTGGCAAAGCCCTGGCCCCGAGGTTATCAGTACGGTTGAAAGCCGGCATTGGCGCAGGTGTTAACAAACTGCCCGTTAGCACCGAACCTTTTGTGGTGCATAAAAGGGCCTATTCGGGCAATGCCTTTGCACATCTTCAGATCAATACCCCTGTGCGCATCATTACCCTTTCACAGAACTCTTTCGAGCTTATCGAGAAAAATATGGGTGCCGCTGTTGAAAATGTTAATGTGTCTGTTGATGCATCGGAGGTTAAAACACAGGTGAGGGAGGTTCAGAAACAGGGCGGCAAAATACTGCTTACCGATGCCGAAATTGTGGTTTCCGGTGGACGTGGAATGAAATCGCCTGATAACTGGGGACCGCTGGTGGAACTGGCCGACCTGCTCGGCGCTGCAACCGCATGCTCACGGCCGGTATCCGATGAAGGCTGGCGTGGTCACGAAGAACATACCGGACAAACAGGTAAAATTATTGCTCCCAATTTATATTTTGCCATTGGCATTTCCGGTGCTACCCAGCATCTGGCAGGTGTCAGCTCTTCGAAATACATTGTTGCCATCAATACAGATAAAGATGCACCTATTTTTGAAGCAGCACAGTATGGCATTGTCGGCGATGCACAAAAAGTGCTGCCCAAACTGGTAGAAGCGGTAAAGGAATTGAAAAGCAAGTAAAATGCTTCACGCCTGACTCAATAAACAACTATAATAAACCTGATGATGTTAAAACAAGTGGTCTTTGCCGCTGCCCTGCTGCTGACCCTGGGCATCTTTGCCTACACGGTAAACCGTATTATCAGCTTCTTTAGGTTTACCCGCAACACCTTTCCTGTAAAGGAGCTGGGTAAAAGATTCGGGGTGATGATGAGGGTTGCCTTCGGACAAACCAAAATTTTTCGCAGACCGGTAATCGGGTTCATGCATGCATTGGTTTTTTGGGGGTTTTGTGTGATCCTCATTGGCAGTATCGAAATGGTTATCGACGGCCTGACCGGTACGGAACGGGTGCTGGCTTTTCTGGGCGTTATATACAATATTATTATAGCAACCGGCGATGTTTTTGCCCTGGTGGTAGGAATATCCATTCTTGTATTCCTCAGCCGCAGGTTGTTTTTCCATATCAAACGTTTCGAAGGGATTGAAATGGGTCGTTCCACCCATATCGATGCCAACATAGCCCTTACCATGATCCTGTTATTAATGGTATCGTTACAGGGCATGAATACCTTTTACGTGGCTCATCAACAGGCTGCAGGCGAAGCCATTAAAGGGTCTTTCCCGGTGAGCAACATCATTGCACCCCTGTTTGCTGG
>JAFGVG010000324.1 GCA_016938095.1 Bacteroidales bacterium | reverse complement strand
TTTATATCGTTGATCATGGTCTCGAACTCGCGGATGATGACCATGTCACGGTAAATACGTTTCAGGTCGTCATCGCTGAATTGCTTACGTTCCTCGGCAAGCGATTTCTGATAACGGTTAACGGGTATGGTTCCAAAACTAAGTGTACCCGGTTTACGGATGTCTTTCGGATTGATAAACTGACTCTTTGGCATGATATGAAGGTTACTGGATACTCGATACTAGATGCTTGATACTTGATACTTGATGTGTGAGTATAGGATGATGAGTGTTGGGTCCTGACTACTGCTGCTTGGATGCTGAGCGGAGTCGAAGCACTGCCGCTGCTGCTAATGCCTGTCTTCTGGTCTTCTGGTCTTCTGGTCTTGCAGTCAATATGTCCAATTATTTCTTCATTTCTTCATTTCTTCATTCTTTCATTTTTTCATTTTTTCATTGTTCATTGTTCATTGTTCATTTTCCCTTTCTACACCATAAACTCCTCTATTTGCTTTTTAATTTCCCTCAGGAACAGGGTGGCCGGACCGCCGTCAACTGCACGGTGATCGTAGGTAAGCGACAGGCCCATCATGGGTACGAATCCAATGGTGCCGTCGCCCAGGTCAGCCGGCCGGTAGGTTATGGTGTTTACGCCCAGTATGGCCACTTGTGGCAGGTTGATAATGGGGGTAAACATTTCCACTCCATAATTACCCAGATTGGATACGGTGAACGAAGCCGCGTTACTTTGCAGCAGGTCGGGGTCCACCTTTCCGCTTCTGCACAATTCGGCCACTTCGCGTAAGCGTTCCGATAAGGCTTTAAGAGAATAGTCGCTTGCGTTGATAACCGCCGGAACCATCAGCCCCCTGGGTGTATCTACGGCCAGACCCAGGTTTACATTATGAAAGGTGCGGATGTGTTCACCCAGGAAATGACTGTTTATTTCCGGAAATTTCTCAAGCGCTCTGATGACGGCATAACAAACCATATCGTTCAGGGTGATATCGCTCTTGATACCTTTGCTCAGTTCTTCTTTGATGGTTTTTCGGTAAGCCAGTATTTTGCGTACATCGGCCGAAAGGTGATGGGTAAGCTGTGCCGAAGTGCTTAACGATTCGTGCATAGTCCGGGCAATGATCTTCCGCACGTTTGAGAGCTTTTTATCTTCGAAACCTGTTTTTAAGGATTTGTGATCCGGGGTGGGAGAGATTCCGGCATGTGCCGTCCCGGCAATGCTTGCTTGTTCAATATCCCGGGCAATGATGCGGCCATTTGGGCCGGTTCCGGCAATGTCGCAGGGATTGATGCCAAGTTTTGCCGCCATAACCCTGGCCCTGGGCGATATGCGAAATGTAAGGGTTTCGATGTCAGCTTTAGCGGATACCTGAACAGCAGTTGGAACAGAGGCTTCCGGCTGGTGCCCTGATTCGGGTGAGGAACCCGTTTGCGCAAGGGTGTTTGTTATGTTACCGGGACGAAAGGCAGCGGTATTTTCGCCGGCTTTGCCAATGACCCCTACGTTGGTGAGCACCGGCACTTCATCACCGTCATTAAAAAACACTTCCAGCAGCTTACCTTCGCCGGTTGCTTCCACATCAAACGAAGCCTTGTCGGTTTCGTAAGAAAACAGTAGTTCACCGGTTTTCACGGTGTCGCCTTTGTGTTTAAACCACTGGGTAATGATGCAGGTTTCAACGGATTGTCCCTGCCGGGGCATAATGATGGGTATGGCCATGTTTATAGAACGTTTCAGTTGATTTTTTATGCTGTTTACAAGTTAACCCGGAAAGATGTCAGGTTAGGATAGAAAATCCTGAATGTTTTATTAACTTGTAAATATAAGTATAATTAATTTTGTTATCTTTACTACGTAAAATAATTATTCAGGTTATACTTTGCAAATATAAACTTTATACATGTAATTACAAGTTATTTTAATTATTTATTCTATGAAACAATCCATACCTCAATACCGGAAGCTTTATGAGGTGCTGCGAACGCAAATCATAAGCGGTACATATAAAATAGGAGACCTGCTACCTTCCGAGAATGATTTGTGCGCACAATATGGCATTACCCGTCCCACCGTTCGTCATGCCCTTGATTCGTTGCTGCACGAGGGCATGATCAGGAAACACCGGGGTAAGGGAAGCATTGTTCAGGGACCACCCAATGGAATTGGCATATTGTCGATATCGGGCACAACATCGGCATTGGGCAAGCATAACCTGCGCACCCGCATTCTTTCCAAACCGGTTATTACCCAATGGCCAGAACCTTTTATTTTTCCCCTTACCGACACGTTCCGGCAGAGTGGTTGTATTTACCTCGAGCGATTGCGGTTGGTGAATGACATACCTGTATTTTATGACCTTAACTTTTTGCCTAACCTGAACCTGCCCCGTTTCTGCAACCGTAAGTTTGAGGATCAGTCGCTTTTTGACATCCTGAGAAAGGCTTTTCAGATAGAGGTGACAGGTGGTGAGCAGCGGATAAGGGCAACGCGGGCAGACGAAACAATTGCAACTTTCCTGAACGTTCCGTCAGGTCAACCCATCCTGCACCTGCAGCGAAAATTGATGACCAACCGGCCCGGATTTTATTTCTTCTCCTCCATTTATTGCAACACCGTTGAACATGCGCTTTACGGCACGTTTTAGACTATTCCATGATGGCTTTTATAGCCGAGAAAATGATTTCCTGCGCAACTTCTTCGGTTTCCGCTTCGGCATAAAGCCGGATAACCGGCTCGGTGCCCGATGAGCGGATCATGAGCCATTCGTTGTCCGAAAAGAAAAATTTGAAACCGTCGAATACCTCATAGCGCGCTACGGTAAACCGACCGAAGTTGTTGAACTCTCCGCTGCTGCATTTTTCAATGATCTTGTTACGTGCATTCCGGTTCAGTTCAATGTTGCCTCTTTCATAGGCAAAGGGTCCGGTAATGTTTGTTACTTCGTGGAACAAGTCGTTAAAAGGCTTTTTGCTCTCTGCAAGCCATTGCCAGATGGTTAGCCCGGCGCGCAGGGCATCTCTTTCAGGTATGGAATTGCCCAGGGCAATACCGCCCGATTCTTCCCCAGCCAAAAGCACCTGGTTCTCGGTCATCATCTTTGAAGCATCCTTAAAGCCAACACGGGTTCTTACCAGCTCTAGTCCGTAATGGTTGCATATTTTCTCAACCTTTGATGTGGTGGAGAAACTCACCAGCACTTTGCCGGTAAGCTGCCTGTAGCCTGCCAGGTAATGAATCAACATCAGTATTAAATGATTGGCATCGTAGAAAACGGCTTCTTTATCGAGCATGGCTATCCGGTCGCCGTCACCGTCGACCGCCAGGCTGCAGTCGATGTTTTTTTTATGCCAGACCATTTCGATCAGCTCATGAAGGTTCTTCCGGATGGGTTCAGGCCGGATACCCCTGAAAGAAGGGTTTACCTCGCAATGCAGCCGGGTAATATCAGGCAATAATTTACTCATGAAATGCTGGGTACTGCCGTACATGGCATCAAAGGCAAAATTGAGTCCGGAACCGGAGATACTTTCCAGGTTAAAGGTCTCTGATATTTCTTTCAGGTAGATGCTTTCAAGGTCGATATAATTGATGAGTCCCTGTTCCAGCAGGTAATTCCAGTTCAGTAATTCGAGATCAATTTCCACTTCATTGCTGATCAGGTTTTCAATATCCTTCAGGTCTTTTTCAAACATGGGCCCGCCATGTTCGCCGCGCAGTTTATACCCGTTGTATTCTGCTGCATTGTGACTGGCGGTGATAGCAATGCCGCATTGGGCCTTGAGTTTTGAAACACCCAGCGAAACCATGGGCGTAGTTACAAAACGTTCGGACACAAAAACCCTTATTCCTTTTGAAGCCAGTATCTTTGCTGTTGCTTCCATGAACATTTCCCCGCCAAACCGGCAATCGTAACCGATCACAGCTATCGGGTTCTTAAACTTACGGGTAAGCCAAAGTGCTGTAGCCAATGAAATCTTTACGATGTTATCAATGGTAAAGTCTTTGGCAATGATGGCTCTCCATCCGTCGGTTCCGAATTTAATCTTATCCATGGGGCAAAAACTTCAATAGGATTTTAGGCAGGATGAATATACTGCTAATTTTATTGATGCTACAATAATTTAGAATACTATTTTAAAATTTTACGCCGGTTAAGCGCTTTTTGGTATAAACGTGCGTTCCGGTTATGTTGATCGAGTGTACGGGCAAAACTATGGTAACCCGAAAAATCTTCCTTTGCACAAAAATACAGGTAATCGTGTTTTTCGTATTTCAGCACGGCATCAATGGCCTTAACCGGGGGAATGGCAATGGGGCCCGGAGGGAGACCGGCGTACATATAAGTGTTGTAAGGCGAATCGATGTATGTATCAGCTTTCAGAATCCGTTGACGCTCAAAATCGCCCAATGCAAATTTAACAGTGGGATCGGCCTGCAGTCGCATTCCCTTATTGAGCCGGTTGATGTATACACCTGCAATCCGCCGGTACTCATCTTCCTTGTTGGTTTCGCTGATGATGATCGATGCAAGGGTAATTATTTCATTAGGCGAGAACTTCATTTCCCCGGCTCTTCCGCTGCGTTCCCTGTTCCAGAACCTGTCGTATTCTTTTTTCATGCGTGTGAAGAAATCCCGGGCATCTGTATTCCACCAGAACTCATAGGTATTCGGGATAAACATGCCAATGATGGTTTCTTTGTTAAAACCCAGGGTGAGCAGATAGGCTTCATCATTCATGAGTATCATCATATCGTCCTTTCCGGCCTCAATTTGTGTCGCTATTTTGGTGGCCAGGTCTTCGGGTGTCCGCGCAACATTGATCACCACATTTACGGGTTCCTGTAAACCCGACCGCAACATATCGAGTAACTGGTTGTTCGACATGTTTTGCCTGATACGGTATCGCCCCGGATGTATGTTCTCAGCATAATTCTTTTTCCCGGCAGCCCAATCGAAGGTTTTCCTGTCTTTTATAATATGGTTTTCCTCCAGCAGTGCAATCACATCGTTGTAATCCGAACCGGTGGGTATGTACAGCAAAAAATCTTCTTTGCCGGGGGTGTTAACATTGGGGCCGTATATTTCGTTGTACATGCTGGCAATTTTTACGCCGGCTATAATAAAAATAACTGCCACAGCGATGATAATGTACCGGATAAGGGAGCGGCTGCTCATAACCATGTCTGTAAATTAGTCTTTAATAACATATAGCTGACCCGCTTCATCGCGAATTACCTTAATATTCGCTCCTTTTTCAATATAGCTTATTTCTGCTTTGGCGTCATAAATTTCCCCGTCGATTTCGATGCGGCCCGAAGGTCTCAGCATGGTAAAGGCAATGCCTGTTTTCCCGATCATGTCTTTCTGCCGGATGTCGCTGCTTATGTATCCGTCCTTATGATCCTGAATAGTGCCGAGCGAAAGACCTGACATGCGCCTGGAAAAAGCAAACCTTCGTGTGCCGAACAATGCCACCACAAAGGCCATGAATACAGAAACCACCACCGTAAAAAAGGCTTTTGCCAGTTGTCCAACAGCCTCAGTGCTTTCAAAACGGAACGAGATATTATCGACCAGGCTGAGTGTTAGTCCGGTTATGATCAGTACAATGCCTGAAATTCCGGCTATGCCAAATCCCGGGAACAGAAAGATCTCCAGGAATACCAGCACTATTCCGGCAATGAACAGCAGTATTTCCCAGTGTGCAGCCAAGCCTTCGAGGTAAAGCGGTGCGAAATACAGCAGCGCGGCAGCCAGTGCAATAATCAGGGGAAAACCCACGCCGGGCGATTGCAGCTCATAATAAATGCCGCCAATCATCAGCATGATCAGAATACCCTGTACCACTGTGCTTAACAAAAAACCGATAATTTTATCGACGCCCGAGGGGCGGTAGGTGACAAGCTCGTAATCGTTTATTCCGGCACGCTTCAGTACCTCGGGGATATTGGTGGCAAGTCCTTCGCAATAATCGTTGGCTACAGCCTCTTCGGCGGTCAGGGTAAGCACCTTGGTTGAATCGTCAATGCCTTCGGCCACAACGGTTGGGTCAACCATGGCTTCAGCAATACGCGGATCGCGGTGCCATTTGATAATGGTATCGTTGCCGCTTACAATGGTGTCTTTTCCATGGGCTTCGGCAGTGGCACGCATGGTGGAGCGCATAAACGACTGGTATTTGTCGGGTACCACCGAACCTGTCTGGTCTACCACTGTTGCTGCGCCAATGTTGCCGCCCGGTCGCATATAAATACTGTCGCATGCAATGGATATCAGCGCCCCGGCCGAAATGGCCTGGTTATCGATGAAAACAAAAACCGGAATGATGCTGTTGAGTATACGTGTGCGCATTGAATCGGCAAAATTTACCGCGCCACCATAGGTGTTCATGTGTATGATAATATAATCGGCATTGTGTTGCTGTGCTTCTGCAAAAGCTTCGCGCATAACGCGCCACGAAGCTTTCCCTATTTCATCACGAACAGGAAAAACGTAAACCACTGTTTTGTCAGTGGCAGATGATGTTTTACTGGTGTCGGCAGGTGTGCCTGACAACAACAAAAGCATTGCGGTAATGGCAATCATTACCTTTCTTAAAAAGCTGGTGCTTTGCATGTATGGTAAAAACTTGACTGAATTATAAAACCTATGTTGCTAATGCAAAAGTAGTTGTTTTTTTATCTTTCAGGAATGAAGTTTCCGGTTTTAAATTTTCTTAACGTACAGATTAGTGTATATTTGTTGCCACTACACATCAACCGTGAAATTGCAGGAAAGCTGTCGCACAAAAATTTTACCGTTTTACACTGTGTATCATTATCCTGGTTATTAATCTTATACTATAAAAAATGAAGCGTTTGTCTTTTTTTCTGGTGTTGTTTTTTTTCTTTTTTTCCTGCAGTCGCGATACCCAAAACAGCCTGATGGTTATTGATACCCAGCAGACCCTGCCTGCCAAACATAACCTGTCTGCGGTGTTTCAGTACACGGTGGCACTGGGCCTTCAGTCATCTGATGACTTTAGTATCAACGAAGTCAGGCATGTTGTGAAAACACCCGGGCATATATACCTGGCCGGTTCCAACAAGGTGTTGCAATACGACAGCAAGGGCCGGATATTACGACAAATAGGCAGCATTGGAGAGGATTCAGGGCAATACAAAAAACTGATTACCATGACCGCCGATCCCGGGGACAAGCATGTTGTGCTGCTTACTTCAAACAGGCTGATGTTATACAATACCGATGGCCTTTTGCTTAAATCGCTGCCCTTGCCGGGCCGTGTATTACCGGAATATGCCGGCTACCCCGACGGTCAGCTCTGGATATACTATAAATGGATGGGATTGCCTGGCTCCGAAGGAAGTTTTTACGACGTTGGCAAGTATTACCGGTACGACGATCAGCTGAATGTAACCGACAGTTCGCTGTCGGCTACCAACACCAATAACTGGCAGCTATTCTCGAGCGGACATTTGAGCACAAACATATCGGTTACCGATTCGGGTGTTTTTAGCTATACTCCTGCATTGGTACCGGAAACGGTGCTGAGGGACACCCTTTATGAAATTAAGGGATCAGCAAAGGTGCCGGCACTACGACTTGATTTTTCGAAAATCCTGAAGGTGAATGATAACGTTGAGATAAAACAAAACGTTGAGAGCAGGCAGGATTTTTTCGAAGCCATGAGCCGGGTTAGAAATATAACGCTTTCCAATATTTACCGTACCAATCGCTATGTTTTTGCTGAATACGCCCATGTCGACAAGGTTTATTTGTTCTGCTACGACCTGGTCAATGGCAAAGCCTATCATATGGCCGAGGGTTTTTCCGACGATCTTTTCGGAACGAACAAAACCGTTCAGTTATTACCCCTTGACCTGCGCAAAGGCGAGTTTTGCTTTGTAACCGGTGGCAACCTTACCGGGCGTAATTTCGATTGGATGAGCACTACCGGGGATATGACTATGTTTCTTTTGAAGACGAAGTAGGACGATTAACAATGAACAAAAGAATTCGCCTTTGCCTTGTTTATCCGGGAAGTAAAAGTTTCCTTAGTTCATTTAACAGTGTCCTTTGTTCCACAGGTTTGGATATGATGCCATCACAACCAGCCCTAAAAGCTTTGCCCCGATCCGAAGAAAGGGCATAAGCGGTCAATGCAATAACAGGGATATCAGGTCGCTTTGATTTTATTATGCGTGTAGCGGTATAGCCATCAATGATTGGCATTCTTAAATCCATCAATATCAGATCCGGATTCTTATCCATATTATCAATGGCTTCTTTTCCGTTCTCGGCCTCAATCAGATTTATCCCTGTATTCGCAATATATCGCTTGATTAATATCATGCTGGCAGGATCATCTTCCGCAACCAAAACTGTCTTACCCTCCAATGATGGAATGGATAACTCATTTTTAGTAATATTCATTTGATAATCTTTATATGGCCCCATTTCGGTCGGAATTCTGAAGTAAAACGTACTCCCCATGCCTGGTTCAGACTTAAGACTGAGAGTACCATTCATTACTTCTGCAATTTTTTTAGAGATAGCAAGACCAATCCCTACACCTCCATATTCCCGGGTATGGCTGTCATCTGCTTGTCTGAAAAACTCAAAGATAATTTTATGTTTTTCTTCCGGTATACCAATTCCGGTATCACTGACATATAAAATCAGCCAACCGGGTTCCTCTGTTTTTAAGCCAAATTCAATCTTACCTGCTTTGGTGAATTTTACGGCATTTTTGAAAAGATTCAGCAGGACCTGATTGATTTTGTTCCTGTCGGTGCTGATGTTTTGTAAAAGCAATTGTTTGTCAGCATTGAAAACCAGTTCGATCGAATCCTTTTTTCCTGAAATTTCAAGAATTTCATTTAGAACAGATTTATTGCTTAAGAACAGATCAAGGCATTTAATGGGCTGAAGTTTTAGTTTGATTTCTGATTGTTCAGCAAGAGCCAATTCAAAAATACTCTCAATGATTTCTAACAGAGACTGGCTGCTTTTATAAATAATATCGGAATAATCAGCAATGTTTTCCATTATGGCACCTGATCGCATTAAATCGCTAAATCCAAGAATATGATTTAATGGTGTACGCAATTCATGATTCATGGTGGCCAAAAAGGCAGACTTTAAGCGATTGCTTTCTTCCGCATTTTCCTTAGCCTTTAATAACTCAACCTCAGCCTTTTTGTGTTCGGTTATGTCGGTCATAATGCCGGTCAAACCTGTTAATTTTCCTTCCTCCATCAACCGTCTGGTTGAAGTACGAACTTGTCGAACCGTACCGTTTTTATTCAGTACCCTGAATTCGTAGGACTCCAACTGACCGGATAAAGAGCGTTCAAAGCTTGAAACCAGGTCATTTAGGTCGTCGGGATGAATGAAGCGGGTGAAAGGCATACCAATGACTTCGTTCATTCGAAAACCGGTGTATTGTTCAATGGCCGGACTAATATAAGTAAAGCAACCTTGCGTATCCAGTGTGAATATTACTTCGCTCAGGTTCTCGACAAGGGCGCGATATTTCTCTTCGGAGCGGTGCAGAGCTTCTTCAGCCCTTTTATGTTCAATCGCCATGGTGACCTGAGTAGACACGAATTCAAGGATATTCTCATGGGTCACATCCAGGTGAAGATCATGCGCGTAAGTTTGAACCGCCATAACACCGATCGTATCACCACGCTGGGTTTTGAGAGGCACGCCCAACCAGTCTACCGACGGTGAGCCGATAGATTCTATCTGTCCCGATTCTACAAGTTGTTCAAACATCTTTTTTGTAACCAATTGTGGTTTGCCTGTTCTCAGGACATATTCTGTGAGACCCATGCCTAGTTTATTGGCGGGTGGTTTGGTGTCAAACTCGTCAACATAGTAAGGAAATTGAATTTCATTGGTGGTTTCATTAAACAATGAAATGTAAAAATTTCTTGCCGGCATCAGTTCGGCGATCATGCTATGGATGGAACCAAATAGTACTTCTAAACCAGGAGCATTTAAGGCAGCCTCAGACATCCTGTATATTGTGGCTTGTATTTTCTCTGCCCGCTTGCGCTCAGAAATGTCCCTCGTTACCGTAAGTATTCCGATCGGTTTTAAAAAGCTGTCCCTCAAAAAAGATATCATTACCTCAACCCAGATAGTGGACCCATCATAACGATATTCCTCCAGTTCAAGTAAAAATGTCCTTGACGGGTCAGCTTTCCCGGTGATCTCTGCTTCCATCTCTTCGGCAAATAAGCTCTTTACTTTTTGCAGGGATTCCGGGGCCAGAATTTGATCCAACGACTGAGTTAAGCACTCCTGAACACTATATCCACGCAACTTTTC
>JAFGVG010000323.1 GCA_016938095.1 Bacteroidales bacterium | reverse complement strand
TCGATGATTGAACAGTATGGTGGTACTGAATTCATCAACAAGCTAATCACCATAGGTACTCCACACGAAGGATCGCCGCTGGCTGTATCGAGGTATCTGCTGGGAGAAATTGTAAAAACCACCGGCGATGACGAGGACTATATCCTGTATAACCATGTTTCACAGGGCTTTAATGATTTAAATACGAATTCTTCCTTTATTGCACAAATGGAAGAATTGGAAAGTCCCCCGTTACCCTATTATGCAATTGCAGCTACCAACGACCCCTCGTTATGGAAGCAGGTAAGCGGACAAATTCTTTCCGGACCTGATGATGGGATCGTAGCAGTGTCGAGTGCGTTAGGCGTTCAGGGGGCAATTACGCCTGAATTAAATAACGAAATTCCTGTTGCCTTAGCCCACATGAAAATGACTAAGGATGACTCCATTTATGAACAGGTGCTGGCTTTCTTGCGCCGGAAATAAACACCCCGGCTGAGCTATAGTCTCACCGCTGAGCGTAGTCTCCCGACTACGCTCCAAATTTACATTTTCAACTTCACCCGCCACCATTTTGCACAGAAAAGAACAAACCTTACCTTTACGCTGTATAGAAATGGAATAACATGCTTGATTTTAGTCAAACCCAAATCGAAAAACTGTCCGTTCACAACGTAGGAAATAAAACCAACGGCGAAACGCTGCAATTGTCCAAATCACTGCTGGATATTGCGGAAACAAACACCCGGGAGCTGCTGCTGAAGTTTTTCCTGCCACCTTTTTCAAGCCCCGAGTATTATTCATTTACTTTCTCAAACGGCGATTGCTCCATGAACCCGTTGTACATTTTCGCATCTGCCATTTTTGACGACCTGAAAACATTTCACGAAAACTCCATAAACATTGCACAACATCTGTTTGAAACCTCCACCCATCCGCAGATTAAACCCGGCGACCTCTTTGTCGCTTATCTGGACAGCATAACAATTGAAGACGAAACCGTTGATGCCATAGGTATCTTCAAATCCGAGAACCGGCAGTCTTTTTTAAAGGTGAACAACCAGCACGACCAGTTCTCCATCCAGGGTGAAAACGGCATCAGTATAGAAAAACTCGACAAAGGCTGCCTTATTTTTAACACAGACCGTGATACCGGTTACAGGGTATGCATTGTGGATAAGTCGAATAAACTCACCGAAGCCCAGTACTGGAAAGACACCTTCCTGCAGCTGAAACCACTCAGCGATGAATTCCACAGCACCAAAGAATTCATGAATATCACCAGGAATTTTGTCACCAACCGGCTGACACAGGATTTTGAAGTCGGCCGTACCGATCAGATAGATATGCTGAACCGTTCGGTGGAGTATTTCAAGAAAAATGAAAACTTCAGTAAAACCGACTTTGAACAGCATGTGTTGGGGCAGCCCGAGGTCATTGATTCCTTCCGGAATTTTGAGTCGGCTTACAAATCTGAAAACAACATTGAATTACCGGACAATTTTGAGATTTCTCCGCAGGCGGTTAAAAAACAAGCCCGCATATTCAAAAGCGTGCTGAAACTCGACCGGAATTTTCACATATACATCCACGGCAACCGTGAACTGATTGAAAAAGGCGTGGACGAAAACGGACGGAAATTTTATAAGATATATTATAACGAGGAAAACTGAGAGGAAGAAGTCGGTATATTCAGGTTATACAGTCGTGGCAGGCACCGGTAAAATCGTCATAACCTGAGATATTCGAAAAATATTTTTATCTTGGAACGATATTTTGTGTTAAAGCTTATGGCAAAGGATATTATATGCAACGGTTTTAAAACAACCATTAAGTTGTTTCTGGCAATATTGATCTTCGGTTCCTGTACGGCAAACAGGTATTTGCTTACAGACAAGGGAGCCGACAGAAAGTTTTTGATAAACATTATTAAGGAATCGTCCAAATATGGTGAGATACAGAAAAAACCTGTCATTGTGGTTAACGGAACGCCTTACCGGTATGACAACGAATTAAAAAACAACGGATTACAGGTATCCAAAAAGGAAATTAAGAACGTAGAAGTCCTGAAAAAAGAGGTAGGCATTGGCATTTACGGGGAATCTGCAAAGGACGGTGTTCTGTTGTTAACCACAAGATCCACAAACATTAAGGACTCAGCGGTATCTGACACCACCAGGCTTCTGATTCTGCTCGGCGATCAGGAGATAACCGAAAGTGAGATGGAAAAGATCAATCCGTTGGATGTTGAATCCATTGAGGTAATCAAGGACAGGCATAAGATGGACCAATACACCAGGGAAGATTATGATGGCGTAATCATCATCCGGTTAAAGTAGAGACGCGATTAATCGCGTCTCTTGACAAATTTATACGTTGAAAGGAAATCCGGGGAACAAATCTTTAAAATGTAAATTCCCGGGGGATTCTGGCTAAAGTTTATGGTACAGGAGGCATCATTCATTTCAAGCGTTTTTTGCAGAACCTTGTTGCCCCTGGCATCATATATTTCAATAGTTGTAATCTTTTCAAGGGGTCTTGAAAAATTAACGATCAGGTTGTTGCTTACAGGATTGGGTGAAACAGTAATATCAATAAAGGTTTCTTGTGAATGTACCCTTAAACTTTCATCAATGACAAGGGTATCAGATCCCTCACAACCATAACGATCAGTAACAACAACAGAAAACTGGTTATTTACATACAATTCTGACCTGTCCACATAGTTGATCATCCCGGAATTGCCATCATCCCAAAGGTAAGTAAAAGGGTATCCTTCCCCGTCAGCAGAAGCAAACAAATACGGGGATGGATTATACTCATTCTGCTCATATAGTTCTATTGAAACATCCGGGTATTCACGAAAAACCACCTCTGTTTTGTCCCATCCTTCTCGGCCCAATGTATCTTTGACATATACGGAATGAATTCCGGGAACTTTGGTAGTGAACTGATGGGTTGTAGCACCATTCGACCACAAATATTCAAAGCCCTCATCCACTGCTATATGCGCTGAATCACCGCATGCATTAAAAATCCGGGGAAGTCCCAGGGGAACATTCGCTTTATAGGTTTTTAAAATACCGTCATAAGGAGAAACTACATAAACATTCTTTGAATCATTTGACATAACAATTTTCGGTCCCCCATTTGAGTAGTCCAGGTTTGCACTGTAAAAACGAGCTTCTTTAAAAATAACTTTCCCGGTTTCCGGGTTCCTGTAAAACGACAATATAGCTTTTCCCTGCCGGGTCACGGCAATTATTGCTTTATTATCCCTGCTG
>JAFGVG010000322.1 GCA_016938095.1 Bacteroidales bacterium | reverse complement strand
TTCTTGGTTCTTGGTTCTTGGTTCTAAGTTCTTGGTTCTAGTTCCTTTTTTTCTTTATCTTCATCGCAGAAAACATTACTTTTAGCTGCTTAAAATTATAACCTGTTTATGAAAACAATCATTATTGGAACCGGCTATGTCGGACTGGTTACCGGTACCTGTCTGGCCGAAACAGGCCTCGATGTGGTGTGTGTCGACATTAACAAAGAGAAAATAGAAAAACTGAATCAGGGCATCATCCCCATTTTTGAGCCCGGGTTGGAACCCATGGTCAAAAGAAATCTTGAAAAAGGGCGCCTGGCTTTTTCGACCAGCATAAAAGACAATATCAGTGAAATAGAAACCATATTTATCGCCGTTGGTACGCCGCCGGGTGAAGACGGCAGTGCCGACCTCAGTTATGTTCTGAATGCCGCTCGGGAAATCGGACAGTGTATG
Source organism: Bacteroidales bacterium (assembly GCA_016938095.1). Lineage (GTDB taxonomy): Bacteria > Bacteroidota > Bacteroidia > Bacteroidales > UBA10428 > UBA5072. The sequence continues at coordinate 8,362 of JAFGVG010000322.1, read as the reverse complement.
GAAAACTACCTGGTGGTAATAACCAAGAGCACTGTGCCTATCGGAACCTCAAAAAAAGTTAAAGAAGCCATTCAGAACGAGCTCACCAAACGCGGGGCCAAAATCGATTTTGACGTAGCCTCCAATCCGGAATTCCTGAAAGAAGGTGCTGCTGTGGAAGATTTCCTGAAACCCGATCGCATTATTCTGGGAACAGAATCGGAAAATGCACGCAAAATACTGAATCGTTTGTATCGGCCTTTCTTACTAAACGGACACCCCATTGTTTACATGGACATTCCATCGGCCGAAATGACCAAGTATGCAGCCAATTGTATGCTTGCCACCAAAATCAGCTTTATGAACGACCTGGCGAATTTATGTGAACTTGTCGGTGCCGATATCAGTTCGGTCAGAAAAGGCATTGGAAGCGATCCACGAATCGGCAACAAGTTTATTTACGCCGGAATTGGTTATGGCGGTTCATGCTTTCCAAAAGATGTGAAGGCCCTTATCAGGACTGCCGACGAAATAGGATATTCGCTCGATCTGGTAAAAGCAGTGGACATAGTTAACTCCAAACAAAAGCAGGTATTATTTCAGAAAATTTTAAGTCATTTTAAAGGTAACCTCCGTGATAAGGTTTTTGCTATGTGGGGCCTATCGTTTAAACCCAATACCGACGATCTGCGCGAATCACCGGCAATGACCATTATTGCACAATTATTGGAAGCCGGTGCCAAAGTAAAGGCGTACGACCCGGTTGCCATGACTGAGGCACAAAAAGTAGTGGGCGATACCATTGAATATGGTAAAGACATGTATGATGTAGTCATTGATGCGGACGGTGTTATTCTTGCCACCGAGTGGGCTGAATTCAGAATGCCCAATTTCAAACTGCTTACCCGCATTATGAAGGGAAAGGTGATTTTTGACGGCCGCAATATTTATGATATGGCTGAAGTTGAAGAGTACGGATTTAAGTATTATGGTATTGGCCGCCAAATGAAATAGTAAAAGTGAAACGTATTCTCATAACCGGTGGTGCGGGCTTCATTGGCTCGCACTTGTGTGAAAGCCTGCTGACACAAAACAACGAGGTGATCTGCCTGGATAATTTTTTTACCGGTCATAAGCGCAATATTGTCAAACTCTTCGGCAATCCCTTTTTTGAACTGGTAAGACACGATATTATTTCTCCCTATTATTGCGAGGTTGATGAAATTTACAACCTCGCCTGTCCGGCATCGCCTGTTCATTACCAGTACAATCCCATAAAAACCATTAAGACCTCGGTTATGGGGGCTATAAACTTGCTGGGACTGGCCAAAAGGGTAAAGGCCACAATCCTGCAGGCATCTACCAGTGAAGTATATGGAGATCCGCTGGTGCACCCCCAACCCGAAAGTTACTGGGGAAATGTAAATCCCATCGGTGGCAGGGCAAGTTACGACGAAGGCAAACGCTGTGCCGAAACCCTTTTTATGAATTACCACAGTCAGAACAAAGTAAACATAAAAATTGCCCGTATCTTCAACACCTATGGCCCAAATATGAGCCCCGGCGACGGCAGGGTAATTTCAAATTTTATTGTTCAGGCGCTTACCGGCCGTGATATAACCATTTACGGCGACGGTAGCCAGTCAAGAAGCTTCCAGTACATAACCGATCTGGTTGACGGGTTGCAGCGTCTCATGAACACAGCTCATGAATTTACCGGACCTGTTAACCTGGGTAATCCCGAAGAAATCAGCATGATATCTCTGGCAGAAAAAATTCTCCATCTCACCCGGTCGAAGTCATCCATAACTTTTCTGCCAAAACCAGCAGATGACCCGGTTCTCCGAAAACCCGACATATCCATGGCCATGGAAAACCTTAATAAATGGCATCCAAGGGTTTCGCTCGATGAAGGTCTATTAATGACCATTGACTATTTTAAAGAACTGCTTAAATTGTAACTTTGACCCAAACTTATAAAAATTAAGCATGAAGGGCATTATTCTGGCAGGTGGTTCAGGCACCAGGTTATATCCTATAACCAAAAGCATATCCAAACAAATCATTCCCATTTACGATAAGCCGATGATTTACTATCCACTTGCCGTGCTTATGCTGGCCGGCATCCGGGACATCCTCATTATTTCCACACCCAAAGACATTCACTTGTACGAAGACTTGCTGGGAAACGGCCACCAACTTGGCATAAACCTGTCCTATGCCATACAGCCTTCCCCCGACGGACTGGCACAGGCATTTATTATCGGTGAACAATTCATTGGAACCAGTCCGGTTTGTATGATACTGGGCGATAACATTTTCTACGGCCATGGCTTTGGCCGCGTGCTTACCAAAACAGCTGGTCTTACAAGCGGAGCCGTGGTTTTCGGATATTATGTTAACGATCCTGAAAGGTACGGGGTTGTGGAATTCAACAAAGAAGGCAAAGCCATAAGCCTGGAAGAAAAACCTCTCAAACCCAAATCAAATTACGCGGTAACGGGCTTGTACTTTTATGGTAACGACGTAGTGGAAAAAGCCCGATCGCTTAAACCCTCGCCAAGAGGTGAACTGGAAATCACCGATCTGAACCGGCTTTATCTTAACGAAAACAGGCTCAGTGTCAGGATCATGGGACGAGGTATGGCCTGGCTCGATACCGGTACCCACGAATCGCTGTTACAGGCATCGGTTTATATACAGACCATCGAAGAACGGCAAGGCCTTAAGGTTTGCTGCATCGAGGAAATAGCCTTCAAAAAAGGCTTCATCAACCGTGAACAGCTGCTATCGCTTGCTTCGCCGTTAAGCAAGAACCAATATGGCCGCTACCTGTTAAAGGTGGCAGATGAAACCAATTATCAATTTGAAACAGAAGATAACGAATGGAATTAATTCAAACAGGTTTCCCTGATTTGGTAGTATTAAAGCCCAGGGTATTCGAAGACGATCGGGGCTATTTCTACGAAAGCTATAACAGGCAAACGCTTAAGCGATCAGGCATTGATATTTCCTTTGTTCAGGATAATCAATCACTATCATCAAAAGGAGTTATCAGGGGCCTGCATTACCAGCTCAATCCGTATGCCCAGTCCAAGCTTGTCAGGGTTATTACAGGAACTATATTTGACGTAGCATTCGATCTCAGGAGAGGTTCTCCCACCTTTGGAAAATACTACGGCATTGAACTCTCGGACGAAAACAAGTTGCAATTATTTATCCCCCAGGGATTTGCCCACGGTTTTTCGGTACTCTCGGAAAAGGCTGTTGTGATGTACAAAACAGACGATTACTATAAAAAGGAAGCTGAAAGAGGCATTGTTTTCAACGACCCTGATCTGCAAATCGACTGGAAGATTGATATGGCTGTCGCCTGTGTTTCAGAACGCGACCGGCAACTGCCTTTGCTGAAAAATGCTGAACATAACTTCATTTTGTAAGACCCATGAGTTCCATACTGGTTACAGGTGCAAACGGACAGCTGGGATCGTCCATACGGCAAAAAGCTTCACATTATAAACAACATACATTTCAGTTTGTGGACATTGGTGAACTCGACCTTACCCATGAGCAGGCCGTGCACGATTTTCTTTCATCGCGCCAAATCCACTACATCATTAACTGCGCGGCCTATACGTCAGTAGATAAAGCCGAATCACAGCCCGATCAGGCCTTTACTGTAAATGCCGGCGTTCCTGCCCTGCTGGGTTCATTATGCACCCACCGGGAATGTCATATCATTCATATTTCCACCGACTATGTATACAACGGCGATAGCTTTGCCCCGCATACCGAAGATGAAAGAACCCTGCCCATGTCGGTTTATGCGCAAAGTAAACTCGACGGTGAAAAAGCTCTTTGGGATAATCCCCGGGCAATAGTCCTCCGCACCTCGTGGCTATACAGCGAATACGGCAACAACTTTATGAAAACCATGCTGAGATTATCAGCAGAAAAGGAAGAACTGGGCGTTGTTTACGACCAGACAGGGACACCTACCTATGCAGGAGACCTGGCCGATTGTATTTTGCAGATCATCGAGTTTTCCGAACAGCAATCATTCATCCCGGGTGTTTTCAATTTTTCGGATGAGGGCGTATGCAGCTGGTACGATTTTGCTGTTGAAATTATGAAACTTGCCGGCAGTGCATGTCGCATCAAACCCATCCGAACCGGGGAATATCCTTTGCCTGCCAAAAGACCTGCATACAGTGTATTGGATAAACAAAAAATTAAGAATAATTTTGGTATCAGTATTCCTTATTGGAAGGACAGCCTTAATTGCGCCTTTAAAAACCTTATGAAGGGGTCTTCTGCTGAATAAATATAAAAGTATAACGCCATGGAAAACAACGAAATGTTAAACAACATAAAAGTACGTGCTCAAAAATGGCTGAGCAATGATTACGATTCTGAAACCAGAAAACAGGTGCAGTACCTGCTTTCGGATAATGAAAGCGAACTTATAGAATCGTTTTACCGTGACCTCGAATTTGGCACCGGAGGGCTACGCGGTATTATGGGCGTCGGCACAAATCGAATGAATATCTACACGGTAGCCATGGCCACGCAGGGACTGAGCAATTACCTGAAAAAGGAATTCCGTAATATTCCCCAGATAAAAGTGGCCATTGCTCATGATTCACGCAACAACAGCAGACTTTTTGCCGAAACCACAGCCAACATATTTTCAGCCAACGGGTTCAAAGTATACCTGTTTGACGCCCTCAGGCCTACCCCTGAACTTTCGTTTGCCATCAGATACTTCCAATGCCAGAGCGGGGTTGTTATTACCGCATCGCATAACCCAAAAGAATACAACGGATATAAAGCATACTGGGACGATGGTGGACAAATCATTTCACCTCACGACAAACTGATCATTCAGGAAGTGCAATCGATCAAATCGATTGAAGAGGTACATTTCAAGGCCAGACCGGAAAACATAGAATCCATCGGCAGCGAAATTGATGATATCTATACCAATCAGATTACAGGCCTCTCGTTGTCGCACGATGTGATCAAACGGCAACACGATCTGAAAATTGTGTACACCCCCCTTCATGGCGCCGGAATTGACCTTGTTCCCATGGTGCTTAAGAAATTCGGCTTCTCCAATATCATTCTGGTACCAGAACAGCACATTGCCGATGGTAACTTCCCCACCGTACATTCACCAAACCCCGAGGAGCGCTCAGCACTCGAACTGGCCATGAAAAAAGCCGCTGACACCAATGCCGATATTGTGCTGGCAACCGATCCGGATGCCGACCGGGTAGGCCTGGTGGTAAAAAACAGCCAGGGTAACTTTGTAATCCTCAATGGTAATCAATCGGCCGCCCTGCTTATCCATTACCTGCTTACCAAATGGGCTGCCAATGGTAAGCTCAAGGGAAAGGAATATATTGTAAAAACCATCGTCACCACTGAATTACTTGCCGATATAGCTAAAAAATACAAGGTCGAATGCTACGATGTACTTACTGGCTTCAAATACATTGCCGATGTAATCAAACAATTCGAAGGACAAAAAACTTTCATTGGTGGCGGTGAAGAGAGTTACGGATACCTTGCCGGTGAATTTGTAAGGGATAAAGACGCGATCATGTCATGCGCCCTTTTGGCAGAAGCTGCTGCTTATGCCAAAGACCAGGGATTGACCATGTACGACCAGTTGCTCGAAATATACCGGCAATATGGTTTGTATAAGGAAAAGCTGATGTCGGTTGTCAAGAAAGGAAAATCGGGTGCTGAGGAAATTCAGCAAATGATGAATAATTTCAGGAAAAATCCGCCTAAAACAATCAACGGATCCCTGGTAACCGAGGTCATGGACTACCTCGATCCATCGTGCCTCGAAAAAGCCAACCGAAAAAACGGTGGAATTACCATACCTAAGTCTGATGTATTGCAATTCTTTACTGCCGATAACAGCAAAATTTCCATCAGGCCATCCGGTACCGAACCAAAAATTAAATTTTACTTTGGCGTTAAGGGCAACCTTAAAAATATCAACGACTTCGACAAGGTAAATGAAGCCTTGGATGCCCGCATTGAAAACATTATCAACGATCTTAACCTTCGCTAACCCCGCAATTGTATGAAATCGTATCGCAAGGAATTGTGGTTTAAAACCGATACACGGCGGCAATTGATCAATATTACACCGCAGGTGCAGCAATGCCTTAACGAAAGCGGTATTAAGGAAGGTATCCTGCTTTGCAATGCCATGCACATCACCAGCAGCGTGTTCATAAACGATGATGAATCGGGGTTACATCACGATTTTGAGGTATGGCTCGAAAAACTGGCGCCTGAAAAACCTTATTCGCAATACCGGCATAATGGATTCGAGGATAATGCCGATGCCCATCTTAAGCGCACGGTAATGGGACGCGAAGTGGTTGCAGCAGTAACCAACGGGCAACTCGATTTTGGACCGTGGGAGCAAATCTTCTACGGTGAATTCGACGGTAAAAGAAGCAAAAGGGTGCTGGTGAAGATCATCGGGGAGTAATATGTTACTGTTGGCTGTTGGCTATTTGCTGTTGGCTGTTGGCTAATGGCTAACGGCTAACAGCTAATGGCTAACGGCTAACAGCTAATGGCTAACAGCTAATGGCTAACGGCTAATGGCTAACGGCTAATGGCTAATGGCTAACGGCTATTCCAAATAGGTATATCCGTAAAGCCCCGACCGGTAAGTCGACAGAAATTCCTTTCCCTCCTCAGCAGTGATTATTTCCGATTTTACGGCTGAAGTAACCCATGTTTCAACTGTGCGTACCAGCTTTTTGGCATTATACTGCACATAATCGAGCACTTCTGCCACTGTTTCACCATCAATGATCTGATCAATTTCATAACCATCATCATGTACCGAAACATGCACGGCGTTGGTATCGCCGAATAAATTGTGCAGGTCGCCCAGTATTTCCTGGTAAGCACCAACCAGGAATACGCCCAGGTAATACGACTCTTTTGGCTTGATGGCATGCACCGGCAGGTAATACGAAAAATTACGTGTGGAGATAAAATTGTCAATCTTACCATCGGAATCGCAGGTAATATCCTGCAATGTTGCCGCCCTTAACGGCTTCTCGTCAAGGCGTTGAAGCGGCACAATGGGAAATATCTGATCAATGGCCCACGAATCGGGCATCGACTGAAACAATGAAAAATTACAGAAATATTTATCTGAAAGAATTTTGGGCAAATGGCGCAGATCTTCGGGTACATGCTTGGTTTCGTTGGTCATCTGGTACAATTCACGGGCAACTGACCAGAATAGCCTTTCAATTTGTGCACGGGTTTTCAGGTCGAGCAAACCTAAGCTAAACCTGTCGAGTGCCTCTTCTCGGATTTGCTGCGCATCGTGCCAGGTTTCGAGCATGCTCGACTGGTTAAGTCTGTCCCACAGCGAGTACAATTCCTTAACCAACTCATGATCTTTTTCGGTTGGAGCGTCTTCGTCTTCCCGCCATTCAGGCAGGGTGGTCGTTTCAAGCACTTCAAAAACAAGCACAGAGTGATGAGCTGTAAGCGAGCGTCCCGATTCGGTAATTATATTCGGATGGGAAATATTGTTCCTGTCGCTGGCATCAACCATGGTGGCTATGGAATCGTTAACATATTCCTGAAGGCTGTAATTTACACTGCTTTCGCTATTCGGTGAACGGGTTCCGTCGTAATCGACACCCAAACCACCGCCAATATCAACATATCCAATATTAAACCCGCTCTTGTGCAACTGGACATAAAACTCGGATGCTTCGCGTAAAGCTATCTTAATGCGCCGGATTTTGGTAACCTGACTGCCAATGTGAAAATGCACAAGCTGCAGGCACTCCTTCATCCGGTTCCGCTCGAGAAAATCCATGGCCTCCAGTACCTCGCTTGAGGTAAGACCGAATTTGCTCACATCGCCGCCCGAATCTTCCCACTTACCGCTTCCGGTACTGGCAAGCTTAATGCGAATTCCGATATTGGGTTTAATTTTTAGCCGGCGAGAAACACTGGCAATAAGCTTCAGCTCATTCAGCTTCTCCACCACCAGGTATATCCGTTTCCCCATTTTCTGGGCCAGCAATGCCAGTTCAACATAATCTTCGTCTTTATAACCATTGCAGATAATCAGCGAGTCGCTGTCGGCATTTATGGCAATAACCGCATGCAGTTCAGGTTTTGAACCAGCCTCCAGTCCTATGTTGAATTTTTTGCCATGGCTGACAATTTCCTCCACCACCGGACGCATCTGGTTAACCTTTATGGGATAAATAATAAAATTTTGTGCTTTATAACCATATTCTTTGGCAGCCACTTCGAAACACCGGGCCATTTTTTCAATCCGGTTATCGAGGATATCCGGAAAACGTATGAGCAT
>JAFGVG010000321.1 GCA_016938095.1 Bacteroidales bacterium | reverse complement strand
TGGTTCCGCTGTCAAACGTATCCCTGCCGGCCAGAATATTCATTAAAGTGGTTTTTCCGGCACCATTTCTGGCAACCAGGGCAACCTTGTCACCTTCGTTAATGGTTAATGAAAGATTGGTGAAGAGGTTAATATCGCCATAGTTTTTTGAGGCATTATCAATTTCCAGGTAAAGCGCCATGTTATTTTTGTAAAGATTAACCTAGTAGATGGGTATAACAACTTACTATTTCAGGAGTTTGAGAAATTCCGGCGGAACGTCTGATTCAAACCTGAGTTCCTGGTTGGTTACAGGATGTCTGAATGCCAGCACTGCGGCATGAAGACATAAACGACCAATGGGACTTGTTTGGGCCCCGTATTTTTTGTCACCGGCAATGCTGTGCCCGATATCCTGCATGTGAACCCGTATCTGATTTTTCTTTCCGGTTTCAAGATTTACTTTCATGAGGGTGTACCTGCCATTGGTCTTTATGGTCTGATAATGGGTTATGGCAAGTTTGCCCCTGGCCGGATCCTGACTCGAAAGCATAACAAAGGCTTTGTTTTCGGTGAGGTATGACGCAATTTTGCCCCTGGCCCTGTTAACCTGTCCTTCAACAACAGCAATATACGTCCGTTCAAGGATAAACGACTTCCAATCGTTACGGAATAAATTCTGCACCTTTTCGCTCCTGGCAAACATTAACAGACCTGAAGTATACTGATCGAGCCTGTGAACAATAAAAACTTTGTCAGAAGGTCTTTGTCTTCTTACCCAATCTGACAGCAATCCATATGCGGTAAGATCTGTTTTTCCATCGGAAACCGATAACAATCCGGCTTTCTTCTCAATAACAATAATGTGCTCATCCTCAAAAATTATGTTCATAAACCTCTCTGGTGGCAGGTCTTCCTGCCGCACCCACTTTACAATAACCTGTTCTCCGGGTTGCAGGGGATGATTAAACTGCGACACCGGCTTACCACTTATCCAGATTTGCTTATTCCGCAACAACGATTTTACATTATCGCGGTTCCTGTTTTTCAACTGCTGCAGTAAAAATGGCATCAGCAGCGCTTTTTCGTTAACCTCGAGGATGGTATCGTCTTTGATCATGTATTGATTGATTTGCACCCGCAAAAATGCTTAAAAGAACTTGAATTTTACTGATTAATGGCGTAAATTTAATATCCCCAATTATTTCAGAAACACCTATGGAATCAAGGGTCATTTCTTTGTTCATATTGCTGATGAATTTCACTGTAGCTCAATGTCATTCAGGCACGCACGATTATTCACCAACCCAATCAAATACCTCACCTGTTATGGAAAGCGACACCATTATCAACCGACGGCCCGCTGTTGCGGGTACATTTTATCCGGGTAGCCGCGATGAATTACTGCAGTATCTTGAAAAACTCTTTTCTGCAAACAAAGCTGAATCCAAAAAAGGACAAATAGTTGCGCTTATTGCCCCGCATGCCGGCTACATCTATTCAGGAGAAGTGGCTGCGGCAGCCTATATCCAACTACAGCCAGGTAAGCCTTTTGACAATGTAATTCTGATAGGTTCGAGCCATCATACAAGTTTTGATGGTGCATCGGTTTACAATATCGGAAACTACAGCACACCCCTGGGTCTGGCCAGGGTTAACATACCCCTGGCCAATAAGCTTCTGGACGAAAACCCTGCTGTATTCAAATCGATACCCGAAGCCCATATTAATGAACATAGTCTGGAAGTTCAGGTGCCCTTTCTCCAGTATCTTTACGGCGAAAAACTGCAGATCATACCCATTGTGCTCGGCACGCAACGCCAAAGTACTATTGAAAAAATTGCGGCTGCGCTGAAACCTTATTTCGGGGGCAACAATTTATTCGTGATCAGCACGGACTTCTCCCATTACCCCGATTATCAGTCGGCATGCCTTGTAGATAAAGCCACCGCTGATGCAATTCTTAAAAACTCGCCGACAGCCTTCATGGAAGCGCTCGAAAAAAACGAGCAGAAAAATATCCACAACCTGGCCACCAGCATCTGCGGATGGACCAGTATGCTGGCCTTGCTCAACATCACCGGTAATAATCCTGCTTTCAGGTATCATGCCGTAAAGTACATGAATTCGGGCGATGCAACATATGGCGACAAGCAGCGGGTTGTTGGATATCATGCCATGATGGTTACCAGTGATGAAAACGCAGAAATACCCGAACATCAACAATATCAACTTGCAGAGCAGGAAAAGGCAAAACTGCTTCGTATCGCCCGGGTAACCATCGAGGAACACCTTAAAACCGGAAAAACATCAGCAATAAATTCATCAGGCTTATCACCGCAATTACTGGCCCCAGCCGGAGCTTTTGTCACCCTGAACAAGGAAGGTAAGCTGCGCGGCTGTATTGGCCGGTTCGGGGCTGATATGCCGTTATACAAAACTGTTCAGGAAATGGCGGTGTCGGCTGCCATGCACGACCGCCGCTTTATACCCGTTACCAGCGATGAACTGAATAAAATACACATTGAAATATCTGTTCTCACGCCCATGAGGAAAATTACCGACATAGCAGAAATTGAGATGGGTAAACATGGCATCTACATTAAAAAGGGTTCACATTCAGGAACTTTCCTGCCCCAGGTAGCCCTGCAAACCAAGTGGACCCGGGAAGAATTTCTGGGACATTGTGCACGCGATAAAGCAGGCATTGGCTGGGAGGGATGGAAAGATGCTGAGATTTATGTTTATGAAGCCTACGTTTTTGGTGAGTAATGAACCATTTAAGTGGAAAAATAACCACGGCACTTGTTGTTCTCGGTATTACCACCCTGGTTTCGCAACTTGTATTGTTTCGTGAATTGCTCAACATTTTCCAGGGAAATGAACTGATCATCGGGTTGATGCTGAGCCTATGGATGCTTTTCACGGCACTGGGATCGGTATGGGGAAGTCATTTCCGCAAGACAGACAATCAATTGCAATGGTTATCGCGAATGCTTGTCTCAGCAAGCATTATTCCAGTCTTTTCTATTACAATACTTTATATAGTAGATGCACTGCTTTTCCCTCCCGGAACGGCAAAGGGTATTCTCACGGTATTACTATATTGCCTGGTGATTTTTTCCCCGATAGGCCTGTTATCAGGTTCGCTCTTCACCCATTTCTCGTTTCTGCTTTCGGAACAGTCAGCTAATAATCGTATTTCCATAGCCTATGGCTGGGAAACCGCCGGCAGCATGATTGCAGGTGTACTTTTCAGCCTGGTTCTTTCGTATTTGTTCAATGCCTTTCAAATCATGTCGCTGGTTATTGTTCTTAACCTGCTGGCAGCACGATGGTTGAATTCCAGACAGATCCACAACCGGTTAAAAAGTGCTACAATCAATATTGCCTGGGTTATACCGTTGGCTTTACTGATTATATGTCCGGCTGACAGATGGGCAAAAGCACTGATGTTCCAAAACCAGGAAATTATTTATACACATGATACCCCGCTGGGCAATGTAACGGTAACAAAAACCGAAGGACAATATAACCTATACGAACAGGGTAAATTGGTATTTGCCACCCAAAATCCGCAGATGGCGGAGGAAGTTGTACATTATACGCTGCTGCAACATCCCCGACCCG
>JAFGVG010000045.1 GCA_016938095.1 Bacteroidales bacterium | reverse complement strand
TGCATGGCAGGCAGGCCTGTCAGAGTCTGCGTGGGCGTTAAATAATGAAGGAATGAAGAAATAGTTGGACATACTGACTGCAAGACTGCAAGACTGCGAGACTGCAAGACTGCATGACTAGCAGACCAGAAGACCAGCAGACAAGTAGCCGCAGTAGCACCTAAACCCCAGGTCTACCCAGCACCAGCCCCCGTGTACTCCTGCAGTGGCTTATATATCACCGCCTTGTTGGTTCTCCCATCTATTTCTATGCGGATGGGTTTGTTAAACTTCACATGCCGGAGGAATTGGGTTTCACCGGCCGCGGGTAGCTGTTTCAGGTAGTCAACGTTGTAAATACCGTCTTTAAGGAAGGGGTTAATGGTTAAATAGCCAACGCCAAAAGTGGTAAGGTTGTGAAAGAAATGGGTTCCCTGGCTCGGGTCAACCCTGAAGTTTTCGAGACCCGATTCAACGATTACCCTTGCGGCAGAAATATGCGCCCACCTGATGGGAATACCAAGCCACGGATCGCTCGAACCCCAGCGGCCGGGGCCAATAAGCACATACTGTTTCTGTTCCTTCAGCAGTTGCTCGTTCAGTACCTCCAGTTCACCGGCAATGGTAGTGCTTTGTGCCGCTTTAAAGGCATCGGGTTTCACATAAACCAGGTCGGTAATATTGTTATAGATACCATTACCCAGGGCTTTCTCCGAGTAAATAATCACGGAATCGGGATTTACCTCACCAATACGGTAATTGATGCTTTGCTCGTTGATAACAATGGGGCGGATCTGCAACAGGTTAAAAGTCTCGAGTGCATCGCCGGCTTTATTGGTATCAACGGCAAATTCAATTTCAACCGGGTTGTTCATGGCCTGGTGGCCAAGTTGCAGCAGGTCATCGACAATGGCAGCAAGCGGAAAGCTGCCGTGCGAAAGTACATTTGAAAAGGTAATGATCTTTTTACCGGTTTGATCGTAACCGTCGCGGATGGTATTGTTTTCAAAGTCGTATACCGAGGTAGCCAGCATCAGTGTGCCGTCAGATGCAGCATCCTGAACAGGCATTCTTATAAGGTTTACTTTGTCATCTACCGAAGGGATAAAGCTGTCGGGATTCATGTCGAGCGCATAAAAATATTTCTGCGTCGATTTAACAGCCAATTCGGGATTGGACAATTGCATTATTTTGCGGGGGTATTTGGGTGAAAACCTCAGCCCTGTTCCTCCCTCGGCAATGAGTTTGCCCAATCCAAATGCAATGGTGGCTATGCCATCGTGGGTTTTCTCGGGATGAATGGGATAAAAATTAATGGAGCGGGCCACACCCGACATAACGGGATAGAACTTGTTATCATATTGTTTTCCGCAAACTTCCTGAATAATGATACCCATTTTCTCCTCATCGATTAGGTTGGAGGTTGCCAGGGCATAGGCCTTACTCGATTTAAAGAAAACTGAGGCGTAAACGCATTTTATAGCGTTTTCGAGCATCCGGATCGCCAGTGATTTGACCGGCACCACCGGAATCATGTAAGTATTGTATATGCCGGCAAAAGGCTGGTAAAACGAGTCCTCGAGTTTGCTCGAAGATCGAATGGCGATGGGATTACAAGCCTGCAGGATGATGGTACCGAGATCCTGGTATATGTGTTCAGGCAGGCGGGCACTGACAAAAGCTTTCAGTATTTCTTCGTCGGGTATACCGGATGTTGCTATTGGGTACAGGTCGTTTTCCTGCATAAATTCATCGAATACCTCGGTGCTGAGCACAACGGTATGGGGTATGGCTATGTTAACCTTATCGTATTTATGAAAAAACTGTTTGTTGTTCAGAAAGCTGTTGAAAAATGCCAGTCCGCGGGCTTTACCCCCGATTGACCCTTCGCCGATACGCGAAAAACCAACATATTCGTCGTATAAATGTCTGTCGAACGCTGCAATAATACCTTTTGCCTTGCTGGTGCGAAAACTCGATATAGCCTTGTAAATGTATTTACGCACATCGTCGAGCGATTTGAAGTCCTCGAGCTTGGCAGGCTTGAATATCTGGGCTATGGGGAACAGTGCACGTGCATTGAGCCATTTGGAAATATCATCGCGTTGTGTATGGTATATGAGAATTTCGTCGGGAACAGTCATAACCAGTTGCTGCAGATCGCGCAGGTTAGCAGCCACACAATGCTCCTGTAGGGTGTCGGGATTTCGGAAAACGAACTCACCAAATCCGAAATTACTGACGATGAAATCCTTTAGGTCGTTTGAAAGGTTTTTGGAATACTTATGCAGAAAACCGGTACCCAGTTCTCTGGCATGTTGTTCGTTGGTTTTATCTGACGATTGCAGTAAAATAGGAAGGTTTTTATCCTCGGCGTATACCTTTCTGCATAGCTCAAAGCCTGCCATTACCTTGGGATCTTTACGGTTGGGAGTCATCTTATAGCTGACATCGGAAATAATTCCCATGATATTGTGCCTGAATTTCCGGTAAATCTCCATGGCATCGTGGTAGTTGTTGGCCAGCAGTATTTTCGGACGCCCTCTGCGCCGTAACATTTTCTGGTGTTCGTTAAGCGCTTCCTTGGTGAATTCCATGGTTTGTTCAAGCACAACTTTATACAGCACGGGCAGAAATGCCGAAACATAGCGTACCGAATCTTCAATTAGCAGTATGGCTTGTACGCCAACCTCCTGAATATCAAAATCGGCATTCATCCGGTCTTCGAGAAGCTTAATGATAGCCAGCAGAAGGTCGCTGTTTCCAAGCCAACAGAATACATAGTCGATGGCGCTCAGATCCTCGTTTTCGAGCTTAAGTGATACTTCGCGTGAGAAATGGGTGAGTACAACAATAGGGATATGCGGGTGTTTTTCCTTTATTTGACGGGCAAAGGAAAAGGTATCTACGTCGCCAATGCTGAGCATTTCGATGATCAGATCGATGCGGTCGGTTTCGAGAATGTTCATGGCCTTGATGGAGGAATCGGCATGAATGAACACCGGGGGATACCTGAGATTCAATGAAACATACTCATTGAAAATCTGCTCGTCGATACGGCCGTCCTCCTCAAGCATGAAAAAATCGTAACTGCTGCAGATAACCAGTACTTTCCGTATACGGTTCTGCATTAAAAGATTAAAAGAGGTATCGGAAAAGTAATACGTTTCGATGTGACTTTCTTCTACTCTTTTGGCCATGTAAAATGCGGATTTAGCTGATGAAAGATAACTAATTTTAG
>JAFGVG010000320.1 GCA_016938095.1 Bacteroidales bacterium | reverse complement strand
CAATTCTCCAAAGCAAATGCTGTTAAAGGCAAGACTTTCAGCATTATACTACGAAAACCTGCAAATTGACGAGTCACGGTTGTTGAAAAATGAATGTACTGAATATCTGCAACATTACCCTGATCCTTTCAACATCGACCTTATTGATCTTTATCTCGAAATGGCTGACGCCCATGTTGCATCAGTGCGCAGTGACAGTCGTACCGAAAAATATACCGAAATAGCCACCCATATCCTGGAAAATAATTTCCCGCCCGAACACTACCGGTTTGGCATACTGAACTATCTGAGAGCCATTATCAGTAAAAGAAGACTTGATTACACCAATGCTGTCCACTACTATAACCTTTGTATCAACACATCCCCGTCGGTTGACAGATTGGTTTTCTTCCAGATAGCTGCTTACCAGAATTTAGCGACCCTGTGGCTTGGGGAAAACAATCCCGAAGAGGCCCATAAAATCATCCGGGAGGGAATTGCGAAAGCAGAAAAAGCAGGCATGAACACAGCCGGATTGTATTGCAAATTGGGGGAAATATACATTGCCGGCAAGCTGAAGGATCCCAAAATGGTGGAACGGTATTGCCGAAAGGCGATCAGCCTGTCTGCATCGGCCAGCCCATACCAGTCAGCGTCAATCAGAACCGATTCATACTTCAATATATCACGGAGCATTTCTTTCCGTAAAGAACCCGAGAAAATGCAACAATACCTCGAAAAGGCTTTGACTTCATCAAAAGAAATCTCCAACACAGGATTTAACCTGGGATTAATATATCATAATATGAGCTGGCTGAGCTTTCAAAGAGGGCAATACCGCCAGTCACTCCATCAGATTCAACAGTCGATCATTGCCTTGTGTAAAAATTTCACAGACACATCAGGTTTAGCAAACCCCCAGGTGCATCAATTGCGGCCCTATTTAACGCTTGCTGACATATTTTCACTGAAAGGTAATGCATTATACAAACTTGCACCGGATAACCCTGAATACCTCAAAGCAGCCCTTGGTAGTTTGGAGCTTGCCGCCCGTATCATAGAATACGGTGCAACCAATACCCGCGAGGAGGGACACATATTGAACCTGGCTGATCAGAAAAAAAGAGTTTTCAACAATGCTGTTTTTTATGCAACCTGTCTTTACCAATTAACAGGTAAGAAGGTATATGCTGAAAAGGTACTGGTGTATTCCGAAAAAAGCAAGATGCAACTACTGCGGATTAAAACGGCTCGCAGGGATTACCTTACACAAGCAGGAGTACCAGACTCAGTAATTGATATGGAAGAGAAACTGAATGCGCAAATGCTGGAGCTCGAAAACAGTCTTAATCTTTTACCACCTAAAAGCAACAAATTTGCAAGAGAAAAGCTGGTGAACGTCCTTTCAGATATATACAACAAACGCGAGAGGTTGAATATCCTGCTGGAAGAAAAATATCATACCAATCACCTTACTGCCCCGGGCGTTCAAATGGCCAATATCGACAGTATTCAGCAGATGCTTAAAAAAAACCAGGTTATTTTGGAATACCAACTCATGCACACTGAACTGGTAACCTTTCTTATTTCCAGGGATACCTTTCAGATATTGTTACAAACGATTCCCAAAACATTTTACACCAGTATTCAAATATTACATAAGATCATGTCGAATGGCCCTTTCTCCTCCGATGTGGACAACCCTTTCTTACATTTCACCCAGGCATCAGATGAGCTTTATCATTGCCTTATCAAACCCTTTTACCGGGACATCCAGGGAAAACGACTGATTATCATTCCGCACAACGAACTCACACAAATACCTTTTGAAATATTAATTTCGGACTTACCCGATAAGAATGAAAAACCCGATTACCGTAAGCTGCCCTATCTGATTAAGGAATTTCCGATAGCCTATGCCTATTCCGCCAATTTCTTACTCGACCAGCCTAATAGAGAATTTGGCCGGGGGACAGGCATATTTCTGCCAGATTACAACACTTACAAAAACAGGCCTGGCCATGATAATATTCAATTGCTTACAGGTGCCGAAGAGGAAGCAACGGCGGTTCGCAGGATATCATGGGGTAAACTATACCATGGCAGATTTGCCGACGAAATCAGGTTTAAACGAAATGCTTCACGATTCAGGGCATTGCATATTGCATCCCATGCAGTTGCCGAGGAAATGCAGCATCAACTGTCATACCTGCTTTTCTCAGCACCTTCCGACCAAAAAAGTGATGGGCTATTGTATTCATTTGAATTACAACAAATGAAGATAAATGCCCAGTTGGTGGTATTAAGTGGTTGCAACACCGGATACGGTAAACTCCGATCGAGCGAAGGAATGATTAGCCTGGCCCGGAGTTTCTTTTACACAGGTGTACGCACAGTGGTCCTAACGTTATGGCCGGTTGCAGACAATGCCGGGTCACAGCTGATGACAAGCTTTTATAAAAATCTCAAACAACAGCAAACGCTTGACAAGGCGCTTCAGCATGCCAAACTGGATTTAATTAACACAGCTGATCCGGTGAAGGCTCATCCATACTATTGGGCCAATTACATTATTATTGGCAGACCTGAAGAGGTACCCATCAGGAAATTTCCATTCCGGATAGCCATTGCTGGAATTATTTTGACAATAGCACTGCTGCTGATGGCATTGCATAAGAAAATCAAAATCTGAGGCGTTTCAAAATATCGCCTGCCGATTTGGTATAATAGCCATTGTTCTGTACCATTGCTGAAAACAGAAGGGATGCCTCGGTAATTTCACCAACACGCAAATAAGCCAGTGCCAGGTACCAATCGCGGTGTTCAACACAAGGGCTGTCCCAGGTTATGGGAATCGTCCTGAAGGACCTAATGGCATCATCGGCATCATCGGTGCCAAGGCAGGCCAGTCCCCTGAAAAACCAGGCGACATAGTTGCCGGCATCGGTTTTGACAACCCCATTCAAGGTTTCAATTGCTTCAGCATACTTCCCTTGCGAATAATCAGCAATAGCAAGCGTAACCTGATTAACAACCGAAGATGAAGAACGGAGCGTTCCGTCAATTTCATATGCTGCATAATAGCGGGCGTAAATTTTCTCCGGGCCGGTCTTTCGTGTCAGCAAGTGACCCATGGTAATCCCTGCACCGGCAATAAGTATAACAATGGCTGCAATACGCAATATGCTTATCCATTGTTGGCTATGATTTTCTGTGAGAGAATTCTGTGCAGGCAGGGAGACTTGCAAATATGCTGTTTCGACTTCTGTTATCGCCTGCTGGAACGCCGCCAGTTCATTGTCGCTAATACTTTGGTCGACTTCGCGGTGAAGCCTGATAAGATCCCGAAACTCACTGTCATTGGCTGCATGCTCTTCAACACGTTGACGTTCTGTTTCGTCCAGTGAGCCATCAAGGTATTTCTCGATCAGTTGAGTTACTTCCATTTTGGTTGGTATTAGAATAATTATAAACCGATCTGATCGTCCGTATAAGCATCAGCTTACAACGGTAACGCCTGTTTTTGGTATGCTGTTCGCTTTTAAAGCCCAGTATCTCCGTAATACGGGTTATGGAATATCCTTCGGCATAAAGCGACAATACCTTGCGACAACCGGCTGAAAGCTTTTCGAAACATTTCCGGTAATAAAGCAACCTTTCATTCATTTCACTTATGGCTACTATATCGGTATCGGGATCGACATAGTTTTCAAGCTCTTCTGTGTGGCAATGAGTGAATTTGCGTCTGGAAAGTTCTTTATACCATAAAAACCTCGATACCGAATATAAGTATGTACCCAATGAGCAGGTAAGGTGAAAATCGCCTCCACGGGCCTTTTGAAACATTACCAAAAGCGTATCCTGAAAAAGATCCCTGACATCTTCTTCAGCACCGCTGTTCAGCAGTACATACTTACGTATGCGCGGAAAATAAAGGGCATAT
>JAFGVG010000319.1 GCA_016938095.1 Bacteroidales bacterium | reverse complement strand
TTCGTTGTAAGAGCCTCCCATTTCGTCTATCCTGAAGGTATTGGTGAACTCGGAAAAGCGAATCGACTGCAAAAAAGTGGCCAGCTCGCGGTTGGTTTTGTCGAGGTACCTGATCAGGGAGGCCACCTGGAATACACCCAGCACTGTCATAATGACAGGCACCACGTAGAATTTCTCAAAGAAGAAATAATACAGTGTTAACAGGGTTGTCAGTACCAGCAGTGCTACCCGAACAATAATATTTACCCGATAGTTTTTAAAACCCATATTTTTCCATCCTGCGGTATAAAGACGTTCTGGTGAGTCCGAGTTCCTGAGCGGCCTGGGAAATATTACCCTGATTTTGCTTCATAACCTTTTCAATCACTCTTCTTTCTATCTCATCGAGGTTGTAGGTATCGAATTCGAGATCACCCGAACGCTTGCGAGGTGCAGAGAGTATAAAATCGTCCGGTTCGAGCGAAGGGGTCTCGGTCATAATTACCGCCCGCTCAATGGCATGCTGGAGTTCGCGTACATTACCAGGCCATCCGTAGTGCATCAGCTTTTTCAGGGCTGCTGAGGTAATTCCGCGAATAGTCTTCCGGTATTTCCGGGCATAAATTTTCAGGAAATGATTGGCCAGCAGTTCAATGTCATCGCCTCTTTCGCGTAACGGAGGCAGATGCACTTCAACAGTATTGATCCGGTACAACAGGTCCTGTCTGAACTGGTTACTGCCTACAGATTCATACAAATCGCTGTTGGTGGCGCATATTAACCGCACATCAACCGAAATGGGACGGTTGGCACCCACCCTGGTGACTTCACGTCGTTCAATGACGGTAAGGATTTTCGATTGCATGGCAAGTGGCAGGTTCCCAATTTCGTCGAGAAACAGGGTTCCTTTGGAGGCAATTTCAAACCGTCCGGGTTTTTCCTTTTTGGCATCGGTAAAAGCGCCTTTTTCGTGTCCAAACAATTCACTTTCGAAAAGGGTATCTGTCAACGATCCCAGGTCAACACTGATAAAAACCTCATCACGCCGCGGCGAATTACGGTGCAGCGCCCTCGCTACCAGTTCCTTACCGGTACCGTTCTCACCTAAAATCAATACATTGGCATCAGTTTGGGCAACTTTTTTGATGGTGTTAAAAACCTCCCGCATATTGGCCGAGTTACCCACAAAGTCAACAAAAGGCTGATCCATAACAGCGCTCATTTCCTTTTGTTTTGCCCTGAGGTCATTGGCTTCGAGCCGCGATCGCCTGAGTTTCACTGAAGAAGAAACGGTTGCCAGTAGTTTTTCGTTTTGCCACGGCTTGAGCACAAAGTCGGTTGCTCCCGATTTAATAGCTTTTACTGCTTTTTCGGCATCGCCGTATGCGGTAATAAACACCACCACTGCCTGCGGATCCAGCTGCAAAATCCGCCCAAGCCAGTCGAAACCTTCCTGCCCGCTGATAGCGTCCTTGTTAAAGTTCATATCCAGCAAAATCATGTCGAAAAGTTCTTTCGACATAAGCTCCGGAATCTTCTCAGGAGTGTTCAGTGTGGTAATCTTTTCCACATGAGGTTTAAGCAACAGCTTAAGTGCGAATAATATATCCTCATTGTCATCAACAGCCAGGATATTTCCGGTTTTCTCAGTCATGCTTTGATTGTTTTGCGTACCTGAAACAAAAATAGCTAATTATGCGAAATAACCCGGTTGCGCCCGGTGCATTATTTTTTATTTACAAATTGTCCGTTTCCGTACAGCAAGTGTTTCAATTATGTACAGAATAATTTGCATAACCGTTATGATGATTTTAACAAATTATTGTATTTTAACCCATTATTAGAATTGGCACAATTCATGCTCTTACCGGGTACAATATTGATTTCAAATATACCACCTCGCATGACCATGGACGGAATGGACCGTAAAATTGAAAAGAAAAGATTTGGAAAAAAGCAAATCTATTGGAGTATTGCCATATTTATCTTTTTACTGGTTTTGGTAAGATTGGTATTTGCCGACAACAGTTCGCGGCTGAACGTTGAGAAGGAAAAGCTTACCATTGGCGAAGTCACCCATGGCAAGTACCAGGATTATATATCGGTAAACGGGACCGTGGAACCCATTCAAACCATCTACCTCGACGCCGTTGAATCGGGGCGCGTTGAAAAAATCCTGATCGAAGAAGGCACAAAGGTCAAAGAAGGGGATATTATCCTTACCCTCAGCAATTACAACCTGTTACTCGACATCTCGGGAAACGAGGCAGATGTATCACGTGCCGTTAACGACCTGAAAACTGCCCGGCTGAATCTCGAGAACCAGAACCTTCAGACCCGCTCCAACATGCTGCAATTGCAATACCAGCTTCGCAAACTCGAACGTCAGCACCGTAATAACCAGAAACTTATAACCCAAAACCTCATCTCGAAAGAAGAATATGAATATGCAAAGGAACAATTCGAGGAAACCACCCTGTTGTTGGCACTTCAGGAGCAGAAATTCATCCGCGACTCCATTTATACCATATCACGGTTGCAGGCAGACGAGTCATCCATTGAACGAATGCAGATGAACCTGAATCTTACGCGCCGCCGACTCGATGACCTGAATATCAAAGCCCCGGTGGACGGTGAACTGGCCACGCTGAATCCCGAAGTAGGAGAAGTTATTAACTATGG
>JAFGVG010000318.1 GCA_016938095.1 Bacteroidales bacterium | reverse complement strand
GTTTCACCTTTTTGCGTTTTGAAGGTCAAAGGTGACGAAGATAATACATGGGCGGTTCAATTGCAAATTAGTCGAGGCATTGTCAATAGTCATAATATGATGCTGCATAAAAAGTCTTTCTCATCGTCATTGTAAAGCCTGCCTGCCGGTAGGCAGGGAGGTAGAACAGGCAGATTGACGAAGAATTTCACGCAGATGGGCGCAGATATAGCAGATTGCGCAGATTGATGTAGCGTTTTCAAGATAAAGTTTTACGAAAAGCTGCTGAGAAAAAATCTGCGAAATCAGCTTAATCTGCGAAAATCTGCGAGAAAAATTTGTTTAATCTGCAGAAATCAGGGATTGCTTGACTACGTTACCAATGACGGATCCGCTTGATCAGACTTTTTGCATAGCCGTTTTTAAAACAGCGACATTTGTTCGCCTTTGCTGCCGCTTTCGGGGGGAACAACGGTCTTTTTATCTGAAATCGCCTGCGTTTCCTCAGCGGTTTCGAGTTCCTCAGGTATGGATTCAGGAGACTCAGGAAGCTTTTCCTTAAACCGTATTGGCTCCAGTTCTTTGACTCCTGCTATTTCAAAATTGCTCAATCTTTTCCCCCTGGCCTTGTAACCTTTAACGGCAATGAATTCAGCCACATCTATAATTTCGGGGGCATGCTTTTTATGCTTTCCGCCAAACCTTATTTCCAGTCGCGGATAATCGTTACCCGACAGCAGCATAAAGCGGGATTTGGGATGCTCGTCGTAATAACGTACCGGCTTGTCGCCGGCCTCAGCTTCAAAGCGTTTAATATAGCAATGTTGCTGTTCGCCGTCGAAATACACCAGTGTATAAACCAACGACGGTTCGTACTTACGGATAACCTCCAGGTCCTCTTCAAAATGTGCCGACAGCTCGAAACCCGCCAGTCGCATTTCACCCGACTGCGTCATGATGAGGATTTTATCGGCTTCTGCAAATTCACCCAGCAATTCTCCCCTGCCATCGTCGTTTAACCGTTGCACGGCCGGGTCCCACCATATTTTAATCCCGCCCAGTGTGGATGTGCCCTTTTCCTTCAGCTCTATCTTATGCACCGGATAACGCGTGAGGATATTTCCTATGGAAGCTTTTCCCTTAATATCAGTTTGGCTGAAATCGACATCAAACACCAGGTTTTTCACCCTGGGCCTTGGCTTAAGGGTAACTCTTATCGTTTCAGCTTCACCATTGGGATTTACACTCAGGTAAAGGAGGCGTGACCCTTCGCTTTTGGCAAGGTCATATTCCTTGTCGCGCATAAGCCCTGTAACGGCGCACCGTTTGATATAAACAATGCCGGTTTCGCCGTCGCGGTAGATTATATTATAAATGGTACGTTCATCGTTCTTTTTAAACACTCCGGCAAATTCGATCTCCTTACCTACGAATTGTTTTTCCGAAACCTTGGTGATCTGATACTTACAGTTCTTCCGGATAACCAGTATATCGTCGATATCGGAACAGTCGCAAATGTATTCGTCCTTTTTCAACCCGGTACCAATAAAGCCCTCTGCACGGTTTACATAAAGCCTTTCATTGGCCACAGCCACCTCTGTTGCCATAATGGTGTCAAACTCCCTGATTTCAGTTTTCCGCTCCCGGCCATTGCCGAATTTCTTTTTAATCTGCCGGTAATAATTAATGGCATAAGGTACGATGTTTGCCAGGTGGTTTTTCACCTCTTCCATTTCCGCTTCGGTTTGCCGGATATGTTCGTCAGCCTTGAAGGTGCTGAACTTTGAAATTCGCTTGATGGGAATAACGGACAACCTTATCAGGTCGTCGCGCACCACTTCATGGCGCAATAGCTTTTTATAGGGCACCAGTCCCTTGTCGATGGTTTCGAGAATCGATTCTTCGGTTTTACATTGCTTGATAGGCTCGTAAAGCTCGTTTTCGATGAAGATCTTTTCGAGTGACGAATAATGCCATATTTCACCTAGTTCATCGAGCCTGATCTGCAATTCCTGCCGTAATAATTCGAGGGTGTTATTGGCCGAAATTTTAAGCATTTCCGAAACACCGATAAAAACAGGCTTTTCATTACTGATTACACAGGCATTGGGCGATACAGGCACCTCGCAATCCGTGAAGGCATAAAGGGCATCGATGGTAATATCGGGGTCGGTATTGGGCAGCAGGTGTACAACTATTTCAACGTTGCCGGCAGTGTTGTCATCAATTTTTCTAATTTTTATCTTCCCCTTGTCATTGGCCTTGAGTATGGAGTCGATAAGCGATGTGGTAGTTTGTCCGAAAGGCACTTCCGTTATCACCAGCGCCTTTCGGTCGATTTTCGAAATTTTGGCCCTGATCCTGACCACTCCGCCCCTTATGCCATCGTTGTACCGTGAGACATCTGCCAGACCACCTGTCGGAAAATCGGGGTGCAGCTCAAAAGGTTTTCCCTGCAGTATGGCAATAGACGCGTCGATCAGTTCATTGAAATTATGGGGTAGTATTTTGGAAGCCAGTCCCACGGCAATCCCTTCCACTCCCTGGGCAAGCAACAGGGGAAATTTTACCGGCAGCGTCACCGGTTCTTTGTTCCGGCCGTCATACGAGAGCTTCCAGGTTGTAGTACGGGGATTGAAAACCACTTCGAGGGCAAATTTCGACAATCGGGCTTCGATGTACCTCGAAGCAGCTGCTCCATCGCCGGTGAGTATGTTTCCCCAGTTACCCTGGGTGTCGATCAGCATGTTTTTTTGGCCAAGCTGCACCAGGGCATCGCCAATGGATGCATCACCATGTGGGTGGTACTGCATGGTTTGTCCGATAATGTTGGCCACCTTGTTGAACCGGCCGTCCTCGATCTGGCGCATAGCATGCAAGATACGGCGCTGAACCGGCTTCAACCCGTCGTTTAAATGGGGTACTGCCCGTTCTAAAATAACATAGGATGCATAATCGAGAAACCAGTCCTTGTACTTACCTGTAAGTTCGGTAACATGGCCGGTGCCTATCAGCTTATCATCGGGTGCAATTTCCCCGGGCGAAGGCGGAGTATGCTCCTGTTCTTCACCTTGCTGGTCGTCAATTATATCAAAATCATCCGTATGCATATTCCTTAATTACTGGCTACAACGCCTCAACCACATCCTCTTCCACCCTTAGGTTCTCAATGATGAAATCCTGCCGTTCGGGTGTATTCTTACCCATAAAAAATGGCAATATCTCCTGAATATGATCGCCCTTTTTCACCCTAACCGGCTCGAGACGGATATCCTTACCAATAAAAAAGCCGAATTCATTCGGGGATATTTCGCCAAGCCCCTTAAAACGTGTGATTTCCGGATTGGCTCCCAGTTTCCTTACGGCGCTTTCCTTTTCCTCTTCGCTGTAACAATAGATGGTTTGCTTCTTATTCCTTACCCTGAAAAGTGGCGTTTGCAGTATATACAAATGCCCCTGCCTTACCAGGTCGGGGAAAAACTGCAGGAAAAAGGTCATCATCAGCATGCGAATGTGCATACCATCGACATCGGCATCGGTGGCTATTACCACATTATTGTAACGCAGGTTTTCGAGTCCGTCTTCGATGTTAAGGGCTGCCTGTAACAGGTTAAACTCCTCATTTTCGTAAACGATTTTCTTGGTCAGTCCAAAAACATTCAGCGGCTTTCCTTTCAGGCTGAACACGGCCTGTGTTTTGACATCGCGCGAGGTGGTGATGGACCCGCTGGCCGAATCACCCTCGGTAATAAAGATGGTTGATTCAAGTCTTCGCTCGTCGTTGTCGTTCAGGTGAATCTTGCAGTCGCGTAGTTTTCGGTTGTGTAAACTCGATTTTTTGGCACGTTCCCTGGCCAGCTTTTGAATACCCGAAATGGCTTTTCGTTCCTTTTCCGCCTCAATGATCTTTTTCAGTAAGATATCGGCTGTTTCGGAATGCTTATGCAGGTAGTTATCGAGATGTTTTTTTAAAAAATCGGTGATAAAATTGCGGACAGACGCTCCGCCGGGCGCCATTTCCTTAGATCCCAGTTTGGTTTTGGTCTGCGATTCGAAAACGGGTTCCTCCACCTTAATGCTCAGCGCTGCCACCACCGAAGTACGTATATCGGAAGGATCATAGTCCTTTTTATAAAATTCCCTTATCGTTTTCACCAAGGCTTCTTTAAAGGCAGTCAGGTGGGTACCTCCCTGCGTGGTATGTTGTCCGTTGACAAAGGTGTAGTATATTTCACCGTACTGACTACCGTGTGTCATGGCCAACTCAATATCTTCATCCTTGATATGAATGACAGGATATAGCCCGTCGCCATTGACGTTTTCACGCAGCAGGTCGACCAGCCCTTCTTTGGAAAAATAAGGAGTGCCATTCAGGTAAATGGTAAGCCCCGCATTCAGGTAAACATAATTCTTCAGCATGGCTTCCACGTAATCTTCCATAAACCGGAAGTGGCCGAACATCTTCTGGTCGGGGACAAACGAAACCAGGGTTCCGTTTTTTGCATCGAAAGGCTGCTCGGGATTTTCGAGTTGAAGTTCGCCCTCTGCAAAGGTAACCGCTTTTACTCGGCCTTCGCGGAACGATTTGATTTCGAAATACGACGAAAGCGCGTTTACAGCTTTAATACCCACACCATTCAAACCCACTGATTTCTTAAATACGCGTGAATCGTATTTGGCGCCGGTGTTCATTTTAGAGGCGACATCCACAACTTTCCCGAGCGGAATGCCGCGACCATAATCCCTTACCTGTACAATGTTTTCATTGATGGTGATTTCAACGGACTTACCGAAGCCCATCATGTATTCATCAATGGCATTGTCAAGCACTTCTTTGAGCAGTACATAAATGCCATCGTCCTGCGACGAGCCGTCGCCCAGCTTACCGATATACATACCCGGACGCTTCCGGATATGCTCCTTCCAGTCGAGCGTGCGGATGGTATCTTCTGAATAATTAACGGCGGTCATTCCTGAAATCTTTCGGGCAAAATTAGT
This sequence comes from Bacteroidales bacterium, assembly GCA_016938095.1. Classification (GTDB taxonomy): domain Bacteria; phylum Bacteroidota; class Bacteroidia; order Bacteroidales; family UBA10428; genus UBA5072. The sequence continues at coordinate 123 of JAFGVG010000318.1, read as the reverse complement.
ATAAAGATGTCTCCTCCTTCCAAATCTTTATCAACACCATGATAACAGTGCAGTGCTTCTCTTAGAAGAGTTATAATTGAATCTGACGGGGTTAGGTTGTTGAAAAGCTGTTTAATAATAGCT
>JAFGVG010000317.1 GCA_016938095.1 Bacteroidales bacterium | reverse complement strand
TTATACCCCTTTAAGCATCCGTTCCCACCTGATGCGTCCCAGGAACTTCTTGTGCTTGTCGATCGACAACCAGATAACTCTGGGTTTACCAATGATGTGGTCTTCGGGAACAAAACCCCAGTAGCGCGAATCGAGACTGCTGTGACGGTTATCACCCATCATCCAGTAATAATCCATTTTAAAGGTGTATTCATCAGCTGGTTGCCCATTGATGTAAATTTTCCCGTCCTTCTGTTCCAGGGTATTTTTCTCGTAATGCCCTATAATACGCTCATACAGGCAAATGTTGGATGTGTCAATTTTAATGGTAGCTCCTTTTTTGGGTATGTATAACGGACCAAAATTATTGAGTGTCCAGCGATAACGTGGATTATTCGGAAAGTACAATTCCTGTGTATACTCATCTCTGGTGGCTATAACCTGCTTCACCGTTTTAAATGCCCTTATTTTTTCCATTTCGTCATTCGTCAGATAAGCATAAATGTCGTTGCCGTAATACTGGCAGTCGTATATTTCCATTCGCTCAAAAACCCTTTCCGGTATGGTCTGCCCGTCATTCGGATAAATGAAATAACTGTAACGGATTCCCGGGTAGTTTTCCTGGGGTTGCCCGTTTGTATATACCACCCGGTTGATGATCTGCAAAGTATCGCCGGGTATGGCCACGCAGCGTTTGATATAATTGTCGCGTTTGTCAACCGGCCGAACAACAATCTCGTACTGCTTCCAAACCTGTTCGCGTGCCTGGCGGTAATAATCCGCATCACTTTTAACAGGCACTCTGTTGACCATATCGTTTTGCTTCATCCCGGCGGCAAATTCCCGCACAAACTGGTAATAGCTGGTGTTCTGGTGTGCCAGAATCACTGTATCCCCTGCAGGGAAGTTAAATACAACAGCGTCATCGCGTTTAATGGTTCCAAAACCAGCCAGACGTTTATAGGGCCGCTTGATCCATTCGAGGTATGACTTTCCGCCCACAAGCGGCATGGTATGCTGTGTAAAAGGAAACGACAGGGGCGTATTGGGAAGCCGGGGACCATAAGCTGCCTTACTCACATAAAGATGATCGCCTATCATCAGTGTTTTTTCCATGGACCCTGTCGGTATCTTATAGTTCTGAAAGATGAATATATTGATAATGGTAACGGCTATCACGGCAAAGATAAGGGCATCAATCCATTCAATTAGCTTACTGTTTTCACCATGTCTTTTCTTCCAAAATGTCCAGTTTACCTTTTTGGTTATATACAGGTCAAATATCACAATCAACCCCGGCAGGAACCAAAAATTGCCAAGCCATATCACCCAAAGGATATAAATAGCTGAAACAATAACAAACCATATCCAGTCTCTTCGATCTGCTTTCATATTAAAGTGTTTTGATGATAAATGTAATATTTTTTTGGGTGAAGAATTCAACAACAGGTTCAGGAAAGGAACAAAATGTGGCTTTTTTTGAATTATTAACAGAGTTTCAGCATATCCTCCATGGAGTAAATACCTTTTTTATCTTTGATGAATTCGGCAGCCAGTACAGCGCCCAGGGCAAATCCCCTGCGGCTTTTGGCTTCATGCGTAATTTCAATACGGTCGACAGGCGAATCCCAGGTTATGATATGCGTACCGGGTACTTCGTTTTCCCTGACTGCGGTAATCTTAAGCACCTCCCTGGCAGAGGCCTGATCGAGTTCCCATTTGCTTAACCGGTCGACTTTTTCAATCAAATCATTGGCAAGAGTTATTGCTGTTCCGCTGGGTGCATCCAGTTTATGAATATGATGTATCTCCTTTATCTCAGCATGGTAATCGGTAAGATTGTTCATCATGCCTGCCAGTATCCTGTTGAGGGCGAAAAATACGTTAACACCCACCGAAAAATTGGAAGCATAGAAGAAGGTCTGGGCATTGCGGGCACACCTGTTCCGGATATCGTTGAGTTTGTCGAGCCACCCGGTGGTGCCGCACACCACGGGAATACCAGCTTCAAAACATTTCAGAATATTGCCATATGCAGTATCGGGTATTGAGAAATCAATGGCAACATCAGCTGTTCTGAGGTTCTCAACTGTAAATTCGTGCCTGTTATTGATGTCAATGATAAGGCTAACCTGGTGATGACGTTCCAGGGCAATCTTCTCGATTTCCTTACCCATTTTCCCGTAACCGATAAGCGCGATTTTCATGGTGTGTTTGTATAAATGTATATAAATACGTAGAGACCCCGCAGCTTGCGGGGTCTCTACACATATACACAAAAAAAATTATTTTACAGCATTCACAACGGCTTCAAAAGCTGCAGGATCATTCATGGCCATATCGGCAAGTGCCTTGCGGTTCAGGGCTATGCCCTTTTCGTTTAGTTTTCCGATAAATTGTGAATACGACATACCATGTTGTCTGACACCTGCATTAATACGGGCAATCCATAACGTTCTGAAGTCTCTTTTCTTGGCACGGCGATGCGCATAGGCATAACCCAGGCCTTTTTCCCATGTATTAACGGCAACGGTCCATACGTTGGCACGGGAAAGGAAATTCCCTTTGGTTTGTTTGAGGATCTTTTTCCTCCTTTGTCTTGATGCTACTGCATTTACTGATCTTGGCATACACTTCTCAATTTTTGAATGGTTAGCGTTCCTTTTATCAGGAAACTTTCGGGCTAATTCACTCGGTTAATACTAATTAAAATCTCAAAATCAAGCTTAATTACCGGCAAGTAACAAACGTGCATTCTTCTCATCGGAAGAAGCAATCACGGTTGAATAGCCGAGATTCCTTTTCCGCTTGGTCGTCTTCTTGGTAAGAATGTGACTTTTGTAAGCGTGCTTGCGCTTGATTTTCCCTGTTCCGGTAAGATCGTATCTTTTTTTGGCACCGGAATTAGTTTTCATTTTTGGCATTCTACAACTAAATTATATTTGGTTACTACTTTATCTTTTTGGGCAGTGGATTGATCAGCATGATCATTCGTTTGCCTTCGAGTTTCGGAGCCTGTTCAACCTTACCCAGCTCATTCAGGTCACCTGCAAAACGCTGGAGCAATGCTTCACCATCTTCGTTGTATACAATGGAACGTCCTTTAAAAAAAACATATGCCTTCACTTTTGCGCCTTCCTGCAAAAATTTCTGGGCATGTTTCAGTTTAAAGTTGTAATCATGATCATCGGTATAAGGTCCAAACCGGATTTCCTTTACCACAATTTTGGCTGTTTTAGCCTTCAGCTCTTTCTGCTTGCGTTTTTGCTGATAAAGAAACTTCTGATAATCGATGATTTTGCATACCGGCGGATTTGCATTGGGGGAAATCTCAACCAGGTCGAGTTCCAGCTCTTCAGCCATCCTGACGGCTTCTTTAATAGGAAAGATGCCGGGGTTTTCGAGGTTCTCACCTACAACCCTAACAACAGGCGCCTTAATCTGGTAATTAACGGCAAACTGAGGTACATCATCTTTCCTGGTGTCCCTTCTGAAAATTGGCGTTGCTATACTTCGTTCCTCCTTTAATTAATTGATTGATTTATTGATTGGTTGATTTATTGATTTGCCAAATGGCATTTCTTTTATTATCAAATCGTCTAATCGTCTAATTTTACATTATTACTCACCTGTTTCTTCACTTCCTCCAATATAAAATCCCTGAAGTCGCCAAGTTTCATCGATCCTTTATCACCCTCTCCCTGACGGCGGACTGCCACAGTTCCCTCAGCTTCTTCTTTTTCCCCCACGATAAGCAGGTAGGGAATCTTCTTTAACTCATTGTCCCTTATCTTCTTACCGATCTTTTCGTTCCGGGTGTCAATCAGGGTGCGAATATCGCAATTATTTAGGAAATTTAAAACTTTTTCACCATAATCATGGAATTTTTCACTGATGGGCAAAACAACCACCTGATCGGGGGTAAGCCATAACGGAAACTTACCGGCTGTATGCTCTATCAGCACAGCCATAAATCGCTCCATCGACCCGAAAGGCGCACGGTGAATCATCACCGGACGGTGCTTCTGGTCGTCACTACCGGTATACTCGAGTTCAAAACGCTCGGGCAGGTTGTAATCGACCTGAATGGTGCCCAACTGCCATTTCCTTCCCAGGGCATCTTTTACCATAAAATCGAGTTTGGGACCATAAAAGGCAGCCTCACCCTTAACGGTAACAGTCTGCATTCCTTTTTCCTGTGTAGCCTCAATGATAGCCTGTTCGGCACGTTCCCAGTTTTCGTCGGATCCAATATACTTTTGGGTATTCCCGGGATCGCGCAGTGAAATCTGGGCGGTATAATCATTGAATCCAAAAGCTCTGAAAACTATGTGAATGATGTCAATTACCTTGATAAACTCTTCCTTCAGCTGATCGGGCCGGCAGAAAATATGGGCGTCATCCTGGGTGAACCCGCGTACTCTTGTAAGCCCGTGCAGCTCACCGCTTTGTTCATAGCGATACACGGTGCCAAATTCGGCAAACCTTACAGGCATATCTTTGTACGAACGGGGTTTGCTTTTGTATATTTCGCAATGATGCGGGCAATTCATGGGCTTCAGCAAAAACTCCTCTCCCTCTTCCGGCGTGTGAATGGGCTGAAACGAATCCTTACCGTACTTTTCGTAATGGCCGGAGGTCACATAGAGTTCTTTCTGACCAATGTGCGGTGTTATAACCGGCTGATAGCCATATTTCACCTGAATTCCTTTCAGGAAATTCTCAAGCCTTTCCCTAAGTTGTGCACCCTTTGGCAACCACAACGGCAAACCCAACCCTACCTTTTGTGAAAAGGTAAACAATTCGAGTTCTCTGCCCAGCTTACGATGATCCCTGGCCTTGGCCTGTTCGAGCATCTCGAGGTACTCATCGAGCATCTGCTTCTTCGGAAAGGTAATGCCATAAATGCGGGTGAGCTGCTTGCGCTTTTCATCACCACGCCAATATGCACCGGCAATACTGGTAAGCTTTATGGCTTTTATATAGCTGGTATCGGGCAAATGCGGCCCACGGCATAAATCGGTAAAATTTCCATGCCTGTACAGGGTAATGGTACCGTCCTGCAAATCCTGAATCAGCTCTACCTTATATTCATCATTCTTCTGTTTGAAAAGCGCCAGCGCAGCTTCCTTGCTGATATCCTCGCGTTTGTAAACGCTGTTCAACTTGCCCAGTTCAGCCATCTTTGCCTCAATTTTCGACAAATCTGCCTCGGTAAGTACCACACCGTCACCGGGATCAACATCATAATAAAAGCCGTTTTCAATGGCCGGGCCAATGCCAAACTTTATCCCGGGATAGAGCGCTTCCAATGCCTCAGCCATAAGATGGGCCGAGGAATGCCAGAATGCATGCTTGCCCTCGGGGGTGTCAAATTTATGTAAAACCACACTTGCATCGGTTGTTATGGGCCGGGTGGCGTCCCACAATTCACCGTTTACACTCACTGCTATTACCTCACGGGCCAAACTGTTGCTGATACTTTTGGCAATGTCAAGCCCGCTAATGCCCGGTTCGAATTCACGTACAGAGCTATCCGGAAAAGTTATCCTGATCATCGATCGTTTTTTTGAAAGAATATAAAAAATAAGGTGCAAAGATAAGAAAAAAACGGCTATTTTTCGGTAGTCGTTGCTTTGGTGTAAACCAGTTGCTAACCTTTTCAAAATTTTAATACCTATGGTCTATCGTATCGCCTTTTGCTATGCACTGCTATTACAGGCAGTAATGCTATCAGGACAGCATTCACCGCTTACCCTCGAAAAAATTTACCGGCAACACCTGTTCTATCCCTCCTCCATCGAAGGCATCCGGTCAATGGCCGACGGTGAGCATTACACTGTGCTCGAATCGGGTCGGTGCATTGTGAAGTACGACTACAAAACAGGTATTGACAAGCAGGTGCTTTTTGATGCGAAACAATCAGGCGCAGCTGTTTCAGGTCGTATATCCGACTATGCTTTAAGCGACGACGAAACCAGACTGTTGCTGACAACAGAAGTTTCACATATTTATCGCCATTCGTTTCAGGCCCGCTATTGGATATACGACCTGCAAACAGGTAAAGCCCAATCGCTTTGCGATTCGGGCAGGCAACAACTGGCTACATTTTCACCCGACGGTAATAAAATTGCCTTTGTAAAAGATAACAACCTGTTCTTCAAAAATCTCAACGACCTGTCCATTACCCAAATAACAAATGACGGCCGTTTTAACCATATTATTAACGGGGCACCCGACTGGGTTTACGAAGAGGAGTTTGGATTCTCACAGGCATACTCCTGGTCGCCCGACAGCCGCAGCATTGCTTTTTACAGGTTCGACGAATCGCAGGTGAAGGAATTTGACATGATGCTCTATAACGAGCTGTATCCAAACGTTTCCAGGTTTAAATACCCCAAGGCCGGCGAAGACAATTCGCTGGTAAGCATCCTGGTATACGACATCGAATCGGGGGATACGCGTCAGATGGACACCGGATCCGAAACAGACCAGTATATCCCACGGATCAAATGGTCCATGCTGCCGGGAAAGCTGGGGATTATCAGGCTAAACCGACTGCAAAACAAGGTGGACGTGCTTATTGCCGAAACAACTACGGGTAAAAGTACCGTGTTGTGTTCCGAAGAAAACAAACAATACCTGAGCCGTATCGACGACAACTACCTGTTTTTTACGGATGACGGAAAACACTTTCTCATCCTGAGTCCGCGTTCGGGATATTATCATTACTACCTGTATAGCATGCAGGGAAAGCTGCTGGGACCAATCACCCAGGGAAACTGGGAAGTGGCAGAAGTGCTGGCAATCGACAATGTAAACCGCATGCTCTATTACACCTCCAACGAATCTGCCGTGTACAACAAGGATGTTTATACCGTTCGGTTCGACGGTACGGACAAAAAAATACTTTCGACCCGGACAGGGACAAACCGTGCCGAATTCAGCAAAAACTTTGCCTGGTATATCAATGAATGGTCTGATGCAAATAATCCGCCGTGCTATACCTTGCACAATAAAAACGGTAAACTTATCAGAACCCTCGAAGATAACACGGAACTTTCGAAGCGGATCAGGGAACATGGTTTCACCACAAAAGAATTCATGCGCATACCGGTTGGCAATAATCTTGAGTTGTATGCTTATATCATTAAGCCCCCCGATTTTGATTCCACCCGTAAATATCCGCTTTTCATGAGCGTTTACGGCGGTCCCGAATCGCAGGATGTTATCAACAACTATGACGTAGGTATGGCATGGCAGCAAATGCTTGCCCAGCAAGGAATTGTTGTTGCCTGCGTTGACAACCGCGGTACCGATGGAAGGGGTGAAGCTTTCAGAAAAAGTACCTATATGCAGTTAGGAAAACTCGAAACCGAAGACCAGGTAAATGCAGCCCGTTATTTAGGCAGCCTCAGCTGGATCGACGAAAGCCGGATTGGCATATGGGGCTGGAGTTATGGCGGATACATGACCTTGCTTTGCCTTACCCGCGGAGCAGATGTGTTTTCCATGGGAATTTCAGTGGCCCCGGTCACCAACTGGCGTTTTTACGATAATATTTACACCGAAAGGTACATGCGTAAACCACAGGATAACCCCAACGGATACGACGATAATTCACCCATCAACCATGCCGGTGAGTTAAAAGGCAAATTACTGTTGGTGCATGGCACAGCGGATGACAATGTGCATCTGCAAAACTCGGTTGAAATGTCAGAGCAGTTCATTCAGGAAAACAAGCAGTTCCAACAGTTTTTTTACCCCAATAAAAACCATAGCATTTACGGCGGAAACACCCGTTATCATTTGTTTTCGATGATT
>JAFGVG010000316.1 GCA_016938095.1 Bacteroidales bacterium | reverse complement strand
GGTAATATTGTTGATTTTTAACCTTGTTTTTGTATTGTTTCCAGGCTTTTTTGGTATTGAAGACGATACTTTTGCACCGCGTCTGGCTTTTCTGACGGTATTCCTCTGGTGGATAGGATTTTCCCAAATTACCTTCAGGAGACTGCCCAAGTATACATTTGGCAAACGGGTGAAGGGTGAAAATCCTATTCTGAAAGGCTACCATGAGCTCCGTACTGTTTTCAACCAGGTACGGCAAATGCGGCAATTGAAGCGCTACCTGATCGGCTTTTTTTTCATGACCATGGGATTGCTTACTGTAATGTTTATGGCAGCCACTTATGGTACCAAGGAACTGGGACTGAATGACAATGTTCTTATTCCCACCATACTGCTTATTCAGCTCATCGGCATGGGTGGGGCATGGCTTTTTGCACGTATTTCGGGAAAAGTTGGCAATATCAAAGCACTGGTTATATCCATCGTAATATGGATACTGGTAATTGTGGCCGTGTTTTTTGTTAAGACTGCTGTTGGTTTTATTGTTGTAGCATGCTTTGTGGGCGTTGTCATGGGAGGCACCCAGGCATTGGCCCGGTCAACCTATTCGAAAATGCTGCCCGAAACCCGCGATCATACTTCGTTCTTCAGCTTTTACGATGTGATGGAAAAACTGGCCACTGTGGGAGGTACATTCAGCTTTGGCATTATTGAGGCAATAACCGGCAGCATGCGCTATTCGGTGCTGGCCATCACCTCGTTTTTTATTGTCGGGCTTGTTTTTATGTTGGCTTTAATGCGCGACCAGCAGCGGGCGGCATAGGCTTATTTGATGTTTGTAGGTTATGGATAAGAAATGGCTGGTTGTTTTGGAGGGTCCTACGGCCGTTGGAAAATCCGATATGGCCGTTACGCTGGCAAATTATTTCAGGACTTCCATCATCAATGCCGACTCCAGACAAATTTACCGTGAAATGAAAATCGGTACAGCAACGCCTTCTGTAAGTCAACTCTCAGCGGTTAAACATCATTTTGTCGGTCATTGCTCCGTGCATGATTATTACAATGCCAGCATGTTCGAAACCGATGCCATTCAACTGCTGGCAGACTTGTTCCATAGAAAAAATACTGTTATTATGGCAGGGGGCAGCGGCATGTATATCGATGCTGTTTGCAGGGGAATCGACGATATACCTACCGTGAGTCCGGAAATCAGAACCAGGATCAGACATGATTACCAAGAAACAGGTCTGGAAGGTATTCGCGAAAAACTAAAGCAGGCCGATCCGGAATATTATGCAAGTGTTGATTTGAATAATCCCCAACGGATTTTAAAAGCCCTGGAGATAAAAGAAATGACCGGACGAAGCTATTCTTCGTTTTTAACCGGAAAAGCAAAGGAAAGGCCATTCAATATCCTGAAGATCGGTCTGGATTTGCCCAGGGACGAATTGCATCAGCGCATTAATACAAGGGTTGATAAAATGGTTGAGGATGGACTTGTGGAAGAAGCCAGAACATTGTTCGCCTGCAGGTCTTTGAATGCGCTGAACACCGTGGGTTATAAAGAGATATTCGATTATTTCGAGGGTAAATGTACACTTGGCGAAGCCGTGGAAAACATTAAAGCACATAGCCGTCAGTATGCCCGCAGGCAGCTAACCTGGTTTCGGAAGGACCCGATGGTAAAGTGGTTTCATCCGACGGCCTGCGAGGAAATAATATCTTTTATAACCAACAGCACGGGTGGGGCCCGGGATAACATTTTTTAGGGAATATGGAAAAAGAAATTAAAAAATTTAACCTAAGGGTGTATGGATTGTTAATTAACGAAACGGCACAAATTTTGCTAAGTGATGAATACGCACTTGATGTGCAAATGACCAAATTCCCCGGCGGAGGCCTGATGTATGGAGAGGGACCGGAAGATTGCATCAGGCGGGAAGCAGTGGAGGAATTCGGACAGGAAGTGGAGATAATCGATCATTTTTATACAACCGGTTTTTTTCAGCGCGCTATGTTCTTTGAGGATCACCAGCTAATCAGCATATATTACAAAATCAAACTGAGGGAAGCACCCAGATTTTCCATTTCAGCAGTTCCTTTTGATTTTCCCGAAATGGCAAACGGAAGCCAGTCATTCCGCTGGGCCGATATCAGGCAACTGTCCGAAGAAGATCTGTCGTTTCCAATTGACCGGTATGTGTTGAAGCTGTTGCAAAATGAGTATAAATGAATTACATAATAACCGTATTTTTTGTAAGCAGTAACATTTTGATAGAAAAGAGTATTTTTAAAAGATTTTTTTATATTTACGGAGAATAGACATAAACCTTTTCTTTAACCCATTAATTCACAACAATTATGAAATTATTCAATCTTAAAAAACTGGCGGGGATCATGTTGGTGATTGCGGGGATTTCTTCGGGTTTGTTGGCCCAGGAGAAAAACGATGCCATAGCCATTTTCAATCAGGGAGTTGAGTTGATGAAAGCCAATGACCCCAAAGCACTTGAAACATTCGAAAAGTGCATTGTAATGTGTGAGCAAATAGGTGATTCGGCAGCCGACATAAAAGCAAAAGCTGTAAGTGTAGTGCCCGATCTTTATTATAAAAAGGCATACAACCTGCTCAAAAACGATAAAAACATACCTGCTGCCATTGCAGCTTCAAGGGCTACTTTGAAGGTGGCTGAAAAGTACGACGACCCCAACGTGGTGGTAAGCGCTGAGCAGTTGTTGATTCAGGCATATGTTAACATGGCATCCGGCTATGTCTCAGCCAAAGAAAATGCCAAAGCCATACAGGCTTTTGACAGTGTGCTGATGATCGACCCCTCTCATTTAACCTCTATTTATAATAAGGCATTGCTTTACAAAGGACTGAGCGACGATGCTAAATTTGCTGAATCCATTGATCTTTATATCGCCAAAATGAGGGCATCAGGGGATACCAGTAAATTACCACAGGCACAAAAAGTTGCCCGCGACCATTTCAGGGTTGCCGGTGGAAAAGCCAATGTGGCCAATAAGCTTGCAGATGCCGTTGAATTGTTAACCAAAGCATCAAATTACGGCACTGATCAGAACCTCTGCTACCAATTTGCCAGTGTTTATAATAAGCAGAAGAAATTCGACAAAGCCGCAGATTATGCACAGCAAGGTCTTGAGCTGGAACCCGGAACTACGCCTGAGGCAAAAGCCAAGTATTATTACGAACTGGGTACCGCGCAGGCAGGCTTGGGCAAAACAAGCGAAGCCTGCGAAACCTTGAAAAATGCCATGTTTGGGCCATTTCTTCAGGCAGCCAAAGCACAACGGACCAATATGAAGTGTCAGTAAGTCAATACAATAACAACAAAACAAAAAAGCGTGAAGCATTTGCTTCGCGCTTTTTTGTTTTTTAGGGTGTGGAGGTTGACCGTGATTGCTGGTAAGTAACTTGATGATAATTATTTACACGGCTGATCTTTACAGTTTATCAGTTTTATGGGTGTTTTCATTGCAAATAATTAATAAAATTAATAAATATTGAATATAAAATTACAT
>JAFGVG010000315.1 GCA_016938095.1 Bacteroidales bacterium | reverse complement strand
TCGCGTGAAGCAAGCAATTCTTTGATTTTCATGAAATGGAAAACTTTTTGATTGTAACCTGCAAAAATAGCATTTTAAGGCAGTATTCCGCAACTTGACAAGAAGTTTTAACCTTGCCGATTCACTTCCTGCAAATATCCCGATGATTTTCAGGCTGAATACCTTATATTTGACAGCAAAACCACTTGTGCATGTCTGTTTTGGTAGAACACCTCAGTAAATCCTATGGTTCTCAACTTGCGCTTGACGACCTTTCCTTTTCAGTAAAATCGGGAGAAATTGTTGGCCTGATTGGTCCCAACGGTGCAGGCAAATCCACCCTTATGAAAATTATCTGCTCGCTCATGGCACCAAGTTCCGGTGAAGTTAAGATAAATGGCATTCCCGTAACCAAAAATGCAGAAGACACCAGGAGAAACCTGGGTTATCTGCCGGAACACAATCCGTTGTACACCGATTTATATGTGAAGGAATACCTCATGCATGTTGCCGGACTTTATCAACTGGGGAAGAAAAGCAAAGAGAGGGTTATGGAAGTTATTCAGCTTACCGGCCTGGACCCTGAAATGCATAAACCAATTCGATTCCTGTCCAAGGGGTATCGTCAGCGGGTAGGACTTGCCCAGGCCATTATTCACGATCCGGATATACTGATACTTGACGAACCCACCACCGGCCTTGATCCCAATCAACTTACCGAAATCCGTAACCTCATTTCCGGCCTTGGCAGCGCAAAAACCGTGATACTGTCAACTCATATCATGCAAGAAGTGGAAGCCATTTGCCAGCGTGTGATCATCCTGAACAGGGGTCAGATTGTGGCCAATGACCTGACAGAAAACATGAGTGCATACGCAACTGTCAAATCCCATACCATTGTGATTGAATTCGACCACGACAGGGACGAAGGTATTTTTGCTTCCCTTAGCGGAATACGCAGAACACGCCGTGTAAAGCCTGGTACATGGCTGATTGAAACAACAGGCGAAAAAGACTTACGTGAAGAGTTATTCCGGCTGGCTGTAACCGAAGGGTTGGTTATCCTGTCGATGCACCGTAAAGACAATAAGTTGGAAGACGTATTTCGTGAACTTACCGCCTAAAACTTACCCTTTATCAACTAATGCCTGCCCTTATCCCCAGTATTAATTTCTCTTTTTTATCTTTGCCAACAAACAAAATTTAATTCAAACTACGATATGGCATATTTGTTCACCTCCGAGTCTGTTTCTGAAGGACATCCCGATAAAGTAGCAGACCAGATTTCTGATGCATTGCTGGATGAATTTCTCCGACGAGACCCCGAATCGAAAGTAGCCTGCGAAACATTGGTCACCACCGGCCTGGTTGTGCTGAGCGGCGAAGTGAAAACCAATGCATATATTGATGTTCAACAAGTTGCGCGAGACGTAATCCGCAAAATCGGCTATACGCACTCTGATTATATGTTTGAAGCAGATTCATGCGGCGTTATTTCCTCTATTCATGAACAATCGCAGGATATCAACCGTGGTGTAGAAAGAGGCAACGCAGAGGAACAGGGAGCCGGCGACCAGGGTATGATGTTTGGTTATGCATGCCGCGAAACAGATAATTATATGCCCCTGTCGCTCGAATTGTCACACCTGTTGCTTCAGGAACTTTCTGCCATCAGACGCGAAGGTAAACAAATGACTTACCTCCGGCCCGATGCCAAATCGCAGGTAACCATTGAATACGGTGATGATGCTCAGCCTAAAAGAATACACACGCTTGTGGTTTCTACCCAGCACGATGATTTCGATAAAGATGATGAAATGCTCAATGCTATTGCACAAGACGTTAAAAACATACTGATACCGCGTGTAATTGGCAAACTGCCCAAAAGGGTTCAGGATTTGTTCGACAATAATTATCTTCTTTATGTAAATCCAACGGGTAAATTTGTTATTGGAGGGCCCCATGGCGATACCGGTCTTACCGGAAGAAAAATTATCGTGGATACCTATGGCGGAAAAGGGGCACACGGCGGCGGAGCTTTTTCAGGAAAAGACAGCTCAAAGGTCGACCGTTCGGCAGCATATGCTATGAGACATATTGCCAAAAACCTGGTTGCCGCAGGTGTAGCCGATGAAGTGCTCGCCCAGGTGGCTTATGCCATAGGCGTGGCAAAACCGGTAGGTGTTTATGTTAATACCTTCGGTACTGCCCGTGTAAAAATCGATGACGGACAAATTGCTGAAAAAATTGCCTCCCTGTTTGACCTTCGTCCGGCAGTGATCATAAAGCGTTTTGGACTGAAAAATCCCATTTTCCTGGCTACTGCAGCCTATGGCCATATGGGCAGAAAACCCTATACCGGGAAAGTTACCTTTGTTAAAAATGGGGATACCGAAACCCGTGACGTGGAATTTTTTGCCTGGGAAAAACTCGACTATGTGGCAAAAATCAAAGAAGCTTTTAACCTTTAAGTGAATATTAACATTAACTTACTATAATATTTAACCTAACACCCCTTTTTATGGAAATTTACCAGAAACTGCTCAACAAGGAAGCAAAACTCTCCCTTATTGGGTTGGGTTACGTTGGCCTTCCCATTGCACTGGCTTTTGCACGAAAAATTTCAGTTATCGGATTCGACATCAATGCGGCCAGGGTTGAGTTAATGAAAAAAAGCATTGACCCAAGCGATGAACTTGTAGCGGAAGATTTCCGGGATACCGATATTACTTTCACCAACCAACTGGATGTGCTAAAAGAGGCAAGCTTTCACATTGTAGCAGTGCCTACTCCTATTGACAAACATAACCTGCCTGATCTTACGCCGCTACTGTCTGCCACCCGAACTGTCGGTAAAGTGTTAAAAAAAGGAGATTACGTGGTTTATGAATCCACTGTTTATCCGGGCACTACCGATGAAGAATGCCGGACCATTCTCGAAGAACTATCGGGTTTAAAATGCGGAACCGACTTCAAACTGGGTTATTCTCCCGAAAGGATTAATCCCGGGGACAAGGAGCATACCATTACCACCATTACCAAAATTGTATCTGCATGCGATAATGAAGCCCTCGGGGAAGTTGCCAAAGTTTATGAACTGGTGGTAAAGGCAGGTGTATTCAAGGCCTCATCCATTAAAGTTGCCGAAGCGGCAAAAATTATTGAAAACACGCAGCGTGATGTCAATATTGCCCTGATGAATGAATTGTCGATGATATTCAATAAAATGGGTATCAACACCTACGAAGTACTCGAAGCAGCGGGTACCAAATGGAATTTCCTGAAATTTTTTCCGGGACTGGTAGGTGGTCATTGTATTGGGGTGGATCCGTACTACCTCACCTTTAAAGCTGCCGAACTCGGGCATGCCGCGCAGGTGATTAATTCGGGACGGGCCGTAAACGATGGCATGGGTAAGTTTATCGCAACTGAAGTGGTGAAACAGATCATCAGGGCGGGTAAGAATGTCCTGCATTCCAGGGTTCTGGTTTTGGGTGCAACATTTAAGGAAAATGTGAGTGACATCCGTAATTCAAAAGTGGCAGACGTTATTAATGAATTAAAATCCTATGGCGTCGATGTGGATGTTATCGATCCTTATGCCGATTCCGAAGAACTTGAAAAGGAATACGGTTTTGCCTTGTGCAGCAATCCGGAAAATAAATACGCAGCCATTATCGTAGCTGTCTCACATAAAGAATATGTCGGGCTTTCCGAAGATTATTTCCTGAAACATTCGGAAGAAAAGGGTATTGTAATGGATGTAAAGGGGATATACCGTAATATAATTAATAAGCTCACCTATATGAGCCTTTAATACTAACCGTTTAATGAATAGTCAAAAAAAGTTTGCCATTATCGGTGTGGGTGGATACATTGCGGTTCGACACCTGAAGGCTATTAAAGATACCGGTAATATGCTGCTTGCCACACTTGATCCTAATGATAGCGTAGGCATAATCGACAGCTACTATCCCGAAAGTCATTTTTTTGTTGAATTCGAACGTTTCGACAGACATGTCGATAAGTTGAGAAGATCCGGCATTCAGCTCGATTATGTCAGCATCTGTTCCCCCAATTACCTGCACGATTCACACATTCGTTTTGCATTACGTTCGGGGGCAAGTGCCATTTGCGAAAAACCGCTGGTACTGAATCCCTGGAATATTGATGCTTTGTCTGACATCGAAAATGAATTCGGGAAAAAGATCAATACCATTTTGCAACTCCGGCTTCACCCGGTACTGATCGATCTGAAAAACAAAATGGATAATGCTTCAGGTGATATTATGCATAACCTTGACCTGACTTATATTACCAGCAGAGGCAACTGGTATTTCAACTCCTGGAAAGGCGACATTCATAAATCGGGAGGTATAGCCACCAATATAGGCATCCATTTCTTCGATATGCTTACCTGGATTTTCGGAAATGTCAGAAGCAGCATCGTGCATATGCTCACCACTACAAAGGCGGCAGGCTATCTCGAACTGGAAAAGGCCCGGGTCCGCTGGTTCCTCAGTCTCGATTACAACGATCTTCCCGCTACGGTAAAAGAAAAAGGCAAAAGAACCTATCGCTCCATTGTAATGGATAATCAGGAAATAGAGTTCAGCGAAGGCTTCACCGACCTGCATACCAAAAGCTATGAAGAAATTCTTGAAGGTAAAGGATTCGGACTGAAAGAAGCCAGACCTTCGGTGGACATCGTTTATCAAATCAGAAATGCAGCTCCGGTTGGTCTGAAAGGTGATTACCACCCCATGTGTAGAATTAATTAATGACTGAATTAAATCGAAATCCAATGAATAACCAAAAAGTTGCTTTGATAACAGGCGTAACCGGTCAGGATGGCGCTTATCTTGCTGAATTTTTGCTGAAAAAAGGATACGTTGTGCATGGCACTAAAAGAAGAAGTTCCCTTTTCAATACCGAAAGAATTGACCACCTTTACCTCGATCCGCATGTTGAAAACCGCAACTTTGTGCTTCATTACAGCGATCTGACGGACTCAACCAACCTTATCAGGATCATTCAGGAAACTCAACCCGACGAAATATACAACCTGGCTGCCATGAGCCATGTAAAAGTCAGCTTTGACACGCCCGAATACACAGCTAACGCCGACGGTATTGGTACACTTCGCATACTCGAAGCCATACGCATCCTTGGGTTGGTTAACAAAACCAGGTTTTACCAGGCTTCAACCAGTGAACTTTACGGACTGGTGCAGGAAGTGCCCCAATCGGAAAAAACACCTTTTTATCCCCGCAGCCCTTATGCAGTGGCCAAGCTTTACGGATACTGGATCACGGTAAATTACCGCGAAGCCTACAACATGTTTGCCTGCAACGGTATATTGTTTAACCACGAATCGCCGATTAGGGGAGAAACATTTGTTACACGTAAAATTACCCGTGCGGTAGCCCGCATAGCTCTTGGTTTACAGGAAAAGCTCTTCCTCGGGAATCTCGATTCAAAACGCGACTGGGGCCATGCCAAGGATTATATCAGGGCTATGTATCTCATCCTTCAGCAGGAAAAGCCCGAAGATTTTGTCATTGCCACTGGTATTACCACCGAAATCAGGGAATTTGTAAAAAAGGCCTTCGCTGAAATCGGTATCGAAATCGAATTCAAAGGTAAGGGTATAGATGAAAAGGGCTTTGTGAAATTATGCCATGATCAAAATTATCAACTGCCTGCAGGTAAAGAAATCGTTGCCGTAGATCCGCGATACTTCAGACCTACCGAAGTAGAACTGTTGATTGGTGATCCTACCAAAGCCAAAACCAAACTGAAATGGGAACCGGAATATGACCTTGAAGCACTGATTAAGGATATGATACAAAGTGATATCAAGCTCATGCACAAAGAGGTTTACCTGAAACAGGGCGGTTATCAGACCCTGAATTATTTTGAATAACCCTAAATTCCGGCCCAATGAAGAAAGACAGCAAAATATACCTGGCAGGTCATACAGGCCTTGTAGGAAGCGCACTATATCGTAACCTTACCAAAAAAGGATACCATAATATCATTACCAGGCTGTATCCCGATATTGATCTTATGGACCAGCATGCGGTTAATGCGTTTTTCGCCCAGGAAAAACCCGAATATGTTTTTCTGGCGGCGGCCAAGGTTGGCGGTATTGTCGCCAATAATATCTATCGGGGGCAGTTCATTTACGAAAACCTGATGATCCAGAGCAATGTGATACATGCAAGCTATCTGAATGGCGTTAAAAAATTGCTTTTCCTTGGAAGTTCATGCATCTACCCAAAACAAGCACCACAACCCTTAAAAGAAAAATACCTGCTCACCGATGTGCTGGAGTATACCAATGAGCCGTATGCCATTGCTAAAATAGCAGGTATAAAAATGTGCGAAAGCTATAATATACAATATGGCACCAATTTTATTTCGGTAATGCCAACCAATCTGTTCGGGCCCAACGACAATTACGATCTTGAAAAATCACATGTATTGCCAGCCATAATCCGTAAGATGCATCTTGCCAAATGCCTTATCGAAAACAATTGGGACGGCATAAGAAAAGACTTCGATAAACGGCCGGTGGAGGGGATTGACGGGAAAGCCACCCAAATCGAAATTGGCGAAAAATTAGAAAAATATGGCATTTTCAGGCATAATTCCACCGAAACACCTGTTACCGTTAAGCTTTGGGGAACCGGCGTGCCCCGCAGGGAATTCCTGCACTCCGATGACATGGCCGACGCCTGTGTTTATATAATGGAAAGCGTGGATTTCAAAGAACTGGTGAAGGACAAATTCTCAGAAAAAATTACTTCGCGTGACGCCAAAATTGAAATCAGAAATACCCATATCAATATTGGTACGGGTATGGATCTGTCCATCAAAGAACTGGCCATGCTGATCAAGGAAATTGTTGGTTTCGACGGATTCATTGAATGGGATACATCCAAACCCGATGGCACTTTCCAGAAACTGCTCAGTGTGAAAAAACTCCACGAGCTGGGCTGGCACGAAACCATAACCCTTGAAGAAGGCATCAGAAAAGTATATGAACAATATCTTGCCTAATTGATTGCCATGCAACATAAACCACTCAACGCCATAAAACTGTTCATTATCACCGGCCTTGCCGGTGTGTTGACCCTTTTCTCATCCTGCACCTCACACCGGCAGCTCGTTTACCTTCATAATGTTGACTCTGCTGCCAATGCTACGTTTTACCCTAAGACGCAACCTGGATACCTGATACAAACACGTGATATCCTTTATGTTAAAATTTACTCATTGAACGAGGAAATGAGCAGTGTTATCAATCAAACCATTGGCGCTTATCAGCAAAACCTCTTTCAAAACGAGACAAGCCTGTTCATTAATGGATACACGGTAAGCGATTCCGGCAATATTGAAATACCGGTACTCGGCAAAATTATGATTGCCGGTAAAACGATGGACGAAGCTATTTCATTGATAAGTCAACGCGCCGACCAATACCTGAAAGATGCTACCGTAATTGTTAAATTAATATCCTTTAAGGTTTCTGTCATTGGCGAGGTTAACCGTCCCGGCACCTATAACAACTATAACAGTCAGCTTACCGTGCTCGAAGCCATTAGTTTGGCCGGTGACATAACCGATTATGGTAACCGCAAACAGATACTCGTGCTCAGACCTGCACCAAAAGGAACAACTACCTTCCGGCTCGACCTCACCAACCGGAACATACTAACCTCTAAAGGTTTTTTTCTCCTTCCCAACGATATTGTGTACGTTGAACCTATCAAAAGTAAAAGCTTCCGCATTAACATGCCAACCATTTCGCTGTTCCTGAGTTCTGTATCTACACTAATTTTAATCCTGAACTATATCAACAAATAACAGGCGTCACTTGCTCCGGTAACGTTTGAAAATAATATTGAAAACAGCTTTCCAAAAGTAATTCCAGTCTGTCTGGAATGGATGCTTATAATAAGCCCGAAGATAACTGAGTTCCGACTCAATGATTTCATCAAGTGTTTTGGGATAGTCTACATAAAAAGGCGGGATCAGGCCAGGCTTGGTGAGAATCCGTAACCGTTGCAATTCCATGGTGTACAATTTGAAGTACTGCCGGCTCAAAGGTCTTACGCCAAACAATTTCAGATCGCCTTTCAACAGGTTTATCAGCATGGGCAGTTCGTCGAGCCATAAGGTTCTCATAAACTTACCAAGCGTAGTAATCCTGAAATCGTTTTTGAATTTGCCCCCTTCCTGCAACCCGACTTTTTCATATACATAAGCCTGTAGATATTCGGCAAACGGATGCATTGTGCGCATCTTATACACCTTAATGGTTTTACCCCCTTTACCAATCCGCTCCAGCGCAATTAAGGGCCCATAGCTTGGGTTTTTGGGAAATAAGGGCTCCTTTACTTTTATGGCAATAAAGTACAGAAACTTGTTGATCACTTTTTCATTCAATACCTCAAATCCGCAGGAATATAATCTCCCAAAAGCCTCCGCTTTTGAAAGTACACGATTCTCCCCACGCGTGAGCAAAAAATACAACTTTTTGGTCACGGGAAACTTTGGGAAAACCCTTTTAATAATGAAGTCGAGAGCATAATACAGGTAATTCAACCCTGTCGGAAATTTCTGCAAGATCCGCTTTTTTCGCAGATTCTTTGTCTCCAGAAAATCAATGTATAAACCTCCAACAGGTAATTTGGCAT
This sequence comes from Bacteroidales bacterium, assembly GCA_016938095.1. Classification (GTDB taxonomy): domain Bacteria; phylum Bacteroidota; class Bacteroidia; order Bacteroidales; family UBA10428; genus UBA5072. Next base: position 14,442 of record JAFGVG010000315.1, on the reverse strand, counting down.
TAACCGACTCAAAGAATTTGTTGATATACCTGAAATCATTTACACGCCTTACGTTAAGTATACATTCGAACTGGTGTTGAATCTGCGCATCGATATTAAATCTGGTGGTAGTGGCAATAACAAGGGTATTGGGCGAATCAATGGCCGCGTAAGGAACCACAAAACGATAGGCTTCCTCACCTACTTCATTCTTAAGGTATTCGTCCCTTAACTCAAAATCATACTTCATGCGCTGCTTCCCCCTCGACCTGAAAACCTTCTCTTCCCTGGCCAATACTGCCCTTTTTGACTTGCCGGTGCTTCTGCTCTCAACATTTTCAAACCGTACCCGTGCATTGGTAATCAGAAAAAACAAAGAACCCAGTGAGACTTCCAGAACTGAGGCTATGCCAACCGTGCCCAGTACAATAAAACGTGAATAATAAAATGTCTGGAATACATACATCATGCTGGTTACGATAAAAAAGATGAAGAGATTTCCCAGTAGTATCTTTTTTAGCATGTTTCCCCACGAATGCATTTTTCGCACGTTGTACTTTTCCATGAAAAAAGAAACAACATGCCAGATAAGCAGGAATAACACAAACGAAGCGGCATATCCTTGAAAATAGGACTGGCTGACTCCTGGTTTAAGCCAAACACAGAAGGCAAAGGAGGAGGTCACAACAATCACGTCGCTGATAAAACCAGCCAGAAAACCTTTTTGCATCACTTATCCGGTAACTGAAAAGCCATCACATTATTTATACCAACACAAATTTAACCAAATGATGCATTTGTACATGTTATCCGGGGCATGTTTTTATGAAAGCCAACAGGAAATAAAAAAGCCCTCCATGCTTAAGTAAGGTTTCGGTCAACGGGTTTACTCTTTAAAAATAAGCTTCGGCATGTTGAGGGCTGATCATTATTTTATGGAAGACAGTTACCATTGGCTGACCCGGGCGTACCTTTGTCGGATTCATTATAAAGCACCGACGATTCACACCATGAAGTACCGAAAACCGCACTGACATTATCCAATGCATTATCTGAAAGGCAAATTGAAGCACCGGTTGCCGATGGGAAACTGTATCCGCCATAATTTACAACACAAATGAGAGAACCGTTCGTGCCGTTGGAGCCATAATTATATAAGGCAAGCATCCCGCCGCTATTATTCAGAGAAAACGAAGAGTTATAGAGGTAATCGGGGTCTGTCACTGCCAATTGATTCCGGGCGAAAACGGCATATTCGTGCGAGTTGATTGTTAATTGCTGATTAATAATATGTTGCGCGCCACTGTTTTTACGTATAACTACCTGATCCAGTGCAATGGGGAACAAGGTATTGTTATAGATTTCAAACCATTCTCCTTCAGTGTCATCAAGGAATGAAGGGTCGTACATTATTTCTGTTATCAGCAGATCGCCGTAACCAACGGGGCCTGGTTCGCAATCTGTAAGACCAATTATCTCAACCGGATCAATGGTTTCATCCTGTAGGATGCTGATAGCCGCACTACCGCCAAAAGAGGTCACATCAACGTGTATTTCGTAATTCTTTCGGGGCTGGGGATCAGCAATACTCCCGCTTAGCGTTTTGGTCTGGACTGTTCCGGATGGTTGCTGAAGGGTCAGGGTGGCAGTAATGATCAACGGAAGGGGACGAAAGTAACCGGGACGCGTCTCATCCCTTCCAAAGATTAAAGAACCCGCTGCTGAACTGACCGTGACGCTGTAATCATCAAAATTTTCTTTTACCTGATCGGAAAAAAATATGGTTACCATAGTATTGGCCAGCTGGCAATTTACCGAAACAGTCTGTTGGCCTGCAGGAACAATTTCAAATAAAGCTGATTCGCCATAGTAATAAGGATTACTGAAAGCTGCCGGCAAATCATTGTCGGAATGAGCGGTAACATAATACGTCCCGGGATCCATCTCAATGTGCTCAGGCATTTCCGAAGCCTTTTCAAATACCTGCACCGGATCGCCTCCTGAGGCATGTATGGTTACTTTGAAATCGCCTGCATCGGCAGTAGATTTGAGTGTGTTTTCAACATCGTTTACACTGATGAACAGACCAATATTTACAGATAAGGTTCCTTTTGCCAATGGCGGTGTTACTTCTTCACGCTGACATGACAAAATACAAAACACGGTTACCATAAGGGCAATAGCTGATAACTTTTTCATGTGGGTTAATGTTTTAGGGTTTATTCTTAATACCATTTACCCTAAAAAGGTAACCCTGTCCGGAAAAATTAATTATGCCCTGAAGGAAGATTCATTTCGCGTAAATAATGCCCTGCAAGAAACCGTATGGATTCATCAACCGGAATGAAAGTAATCCCAAGTTTTTCGCGGACTTTATCATTGGAATAGGACAAATTTTCCCGGGCGATTTGCATGGTTCGTTTGCTGATACGGCGAGCTTTACGAAAGAAAAAAGAGCGCAGAGATTCAAGAAATACAGCCATCGAAGCCAGGTTAGGTGAAATTACCCGATCAGGTCTTTTGCTTCCAAAGGCATCAGCCAATTGGTTCAGGTATTGCCGGTGGGTCATGTTTTCCGAACATAGGATAAACCTTTCACCTGTTATTGCATCATCGGTAAGTTGTATCATTATCCTTGCCACATCGCGAACATCAACATAACCCGATGCACCCGCAGGATAATATGAAAGTCCAGTGTATATCTTTTTAAAAAGATCACCGGTTTCTCCTTGCCACATTCCGGGTCCTATGATCACTGCCGGGTTTACAATTACAGCATCCAAACCTTCGTGTATACCCCGCCATACCTCCATTTCTCCGATATACTTGCTGTATGCATAGGCCGAGGCTGTTTCTCCTTCATTCCAGAGGACTTCCTCATTCACTGACTGAGAACCTGCTGATTCGCCAAGGGTAGCAATGGAACTCACATGACAAAGCTTACGCACGCCCATCTGAAGACAGGCATTAACCATATTGGCCGTACCAACAGCATTTGTCAAATTGAGCATTCCCCGATCACTATCAAGAAATGAAACCCTTCCGGCAACATGGTAAACCAGTTCTACGTTGTTCAGGACGGATAAAAGCGAAACCGGATCCGTTACATCACCTTTTACCCAGTCGATTTTCCCCGAATGTATAATGCCTTCAGCCTGGTAATAACCAAAAACCTTTTGCGTGAAGGCAATTTTCTGCTCATCACGGTATAAAGCCCTGACTTCCCTGCCCGATCTGGTGAGTTCATAAAGCAGGTGCGATCCTAAAAATCCGGTGGCCCCGGTAACCAGAATCATTTTCTATAATTCCATTTCGCCGATTAAACACGAAAAAAGTTTGACAAGGTCTGTTTCAGCCGTGGCAGCAGCCTGAAGAATATCCTCTAGTTTTGTTGGTACAAGATTATCGGGATCACATTCGTCGGTAAGCACCGAAACAGCTGCACAGGGTAAACCCATTTGATGTGCAACTATTACCTCCGGAACCGTTGACATCCCAACTGCATCGGCAAAAGTTCTGAACATCCTGTATTCAGCACGGGTTTCAAGATTCGGCCCCATAACCGAAATATACACACCCTGATGCAGCACTATTTGCTCGCGTAAAGCAATATCCACCATTTTCTGGTTCAGGTGGGGCGAGTACGGACAACTCATATCGGGAAACCTCGGGCCAAAGGATTCTGAATGATTACCCCTTAAAGGGTTATCAGGAAGCATGTTTATATGATCTGTAATCAGCATCAGACTTCCTTTTTTATACTTCAGGTTCATGGCGCCAGCTGCATTGGAAAGCAGCAGGTAACTGATGCCCAGCATACGAAAAACCCTGATGGGGAAAGTTACATCCTGTAGTGAATATCCTTCATAATAATGGAACCTGCCTTGCATGGCCAATACATTCTTACCCTGCAACCGTCCGTAAATGAGTTTGCCTGAATGTGATTCGACTGTTGAAACGGGAAAACCCGGAATGTCCTTATAATCAATAATACACAAGGGTTCCAGCCTGTCGGCCAACTTACCCAGCCCGGTACCCAATACGATACCAACCTGCGGGTTGTCAATGCCCGAGGACCTGATGTAATCAGCTGCCCTTTTTACCTTATCAAGCATGTTTCATGATTTTAACTAATTCAAAAGTACTAATTATCGCTCGATTTCCATCAGTACCTCGTCCTTGGACACCGAATCTCCTGGCTTTACATGAATTTTCTTAACCTTTCCGGCCACCACTGCAATAATCTCGTTTTGCATTTTCATGGCTTCCAGGATAAGGATAGCCTCTCCTTCCTTAACCCGTGCGTTTTCCTCAACCAGCAATTCTACAATCTTTCCTGGCATAGGCGCCGGTACTGTTTCAACCTTACTGGCTTCCTTATGTTTTTCGAGAAATTTACGACGGCGGTATGAAATGGGTGACTCAATGGTAAAATGATAACTTAGTCCGTTGAGTAATACGGTGTATTTATTCTGATCCTTATCGGTAATCTCGGCAAGATACTTTTTGTTTTTGTATTCGATTACAGTAAAGCCTTCTTCATCTTCAAAAATCTTAATATCGTGTTTGTGGCCGTTTATCTTCAATTCCTCACTGAACGGATTCCTGATCACATATTTCCGCCCCCGGGGATTAACCGCTATATATTCGGGATCGACCTTCTTTTTGGCTTTCATCAATTTCATACGATTCGTTTTTATAAGGACTTCAAACGCTTATTCAACACCCATGGGCTGATGTTTTTGCCTCTTTCAAAATCAGGCACGGCCGTACGGTTTGTTTCGAGTTCAGCTGCAAAATCAAAGGTGGCAACGTATGCAGCAAGCATCTCGTCATCTTCCTCGTTGTAATAAGTGGTTTCCATTTCCTTTTCGATGAAGGAAGTATTAAAATCACCTTTTCTGAATTTGCGGTTATTGAGCACAGCCAGGCAAAAGGGAATGGTGGTTTTAATTCCCCTTATCCATACTTTTTTCAATGCTGATGTGGCTGCGCTTAAAGCCTTTTCGCGTGTTTCGCCGTGTACAATCAGCTTGGCCACCATTGAATCAAAATAGGGCGTAATCACAGAATAATCCGTAATTCCGGTATCAATCCTGATATTTTTTCCTTTCGGAAACGAAATCTTTTCGATTATGCCCAGATTGGGTGAAAATCCTGCCTGCACATCCTCAGCATTTATCCGACACTCAATGGCCCAACCATTAAGGTGAATATCGCTTTGTTCAAGGGTTAGCTTTTGACCGGCTGCAATTTTTATTTGCCATTCAATCAGATCAATCCCTGATACCATTTCTGTAACAGGATGCTCAACCTGTATGCGCGTATTCATTTCCATGAAAAAGAAATTCCTGTCAGCGTCAAGCAAAAATTCAACCGTGCCGGCAGAAAAATAATCCACAGCCCTGGCAATTTTTACGGCAGCTTCTCCCATTTCCTTCCGCAACCTTTCGTCAATTGCCGGTGAAGGCGATTCCTCAATCAGCTTCTGGTGCTTTCGCTGAATCGAACATTCTCTTTCTCCCAGGTGGATATAATGTCCATGTTGGTCTCCCAGCAATTGGAATTCAATGTGCCGCGGATTCCTGACATATTTTTCAATAAACAATGACGCATCGTTAAAAGCTTTCTCCGATTCGTTGGCAGCCATCTTAAACATTTTCTCCATATTGGCGGCCTTCTCAACAATGCGCATTCCCCTTCCACCGCCTCCTGCAGCTGCCTTAAGAATTACAGGATAACCAATTTTTAAGGCAATGTCTGTAGCTTCACGGGCATTTTTTACGTTCCCCTGGCTTCCCTGTAAAAGCGGTATTTCATGCTTCTGGGCTATTTGCTTGGCAATGGTTTTATTGCCCATTTTGTAAATGGCAGATGCCGAAGGTCCAACAAAAATGATCTTTTCCTCTTCACACCGTCGGGCAAAATAGGGATTCTCGGCAAGAAAACCATATCCGGGGTGAATGGCATCGACTTCGGCTTTTTTTGCAGCCTCAATAATACGCTCAACATCGAGAAATTCAGGAATTTCATCATAACTCCCGGAGAAATCAATTACATCGTCTACCAGTCTTAAATACAGGGCATTAGGCTCCTTGGCTGTTTTTATGCCAATGGTTTTAATACCCATTTTCTTTGCCGTTTCGTTAATTCTTACCGCAATCTCTCCACGGTTTGCAATCAGCAGGGTTTTTATTTTCATACGAGATTATATTAGGATCGTATGGTTTTTTGCGCTCTTAACACAAAAATACCAACTGTAAGCATTTTTTCTTCTTTCAACCCAACAAGACGTTTCATTGCTGTGGGATATACTCTTAGGGTAATGGTGGCCATTAGGCTTCTATAGGGGTATATTCCCGTGCTTTCGCGATGGTACACTTATGTGTTTACTTTCAAGCGCTTCAAAGGCTGTTATCAGCTTTTTGCGGGTCACGGCCGGATCTATAACTTCATCGATATACCCTTTATCATCCGCCACATAAGGATTCGCTATCTCTTCACGGTACCTGGCTGTTAATTCCTTTTTAAGTTTGGCAGGGTCTTTGGATTCGAGCAATTCCTTGCGGTAAAGTATCGAGACAGCTCCTTCAGGACCCATTACGGCTATTTCAGCTGTTGGCCAGGCAAAATTCACATCCCCACCCAGGTTCTTGCTGTTCATCACACAATAGGCCCCGCCATAGGATTTGCGTAAAATAACGGTGATTTTCGGAACAGTCGCGTCGGCATAGGCATATAAAAGCTTGGCGCCATGTCGGATGATCCCGTTATGTTCCTGATCCACCCCGGGTAAAAAGCCAGGAACATCCTCCAGGGTAAGAATGGGAATATTAAAGGCATCGCAGAATCTTATAAAACGAGCCCCTTTCACAGAAGAACTGATGTCAAGTGTTCCGGCAAGTACTTTTGGCTGATTGGCAATTATACCTATGGCTTTGCCACGAAGCCTGCCAAATCCCACCACCAGGTTCTGTGCATAACCGGCTGATACTTCAAAAAACGAATTCCTGTCGATCAGTAAATTGATAATTTCCTTTATATCGTAAGGCTTATTGGGATCATCCGGGATAATATCCCGCATGCGCTCATCCACCCTTAAATCAGTATCGCAGTATTCAAAAAATGGTGGGTTCTCAAGATTGTTTGAGGGCAGGTATGACAATAGTTTTTGCACACCCCTGATGGTGTTTTCTTCATCCTCATAAACGAAATGGGCTACTCCGCTCTTTTTCATATGCACAATGGCACCTCCCAGGTCGTCAAAAGAGACATCCTCGTTCAGCACTTCTTTCACAACGTTGGGCCCCGTGACAAACATATAGCTTGTTTTGTTTGTCATGAAAACAAAATCGGTTATTGATGGCGAATAAACAGCGCCCCCGGCAGCAGGACCCATAACAACAGAAATCTGCGGAATAACCCCGGAAGATTTTACATTCCGGTTGAAAATGGAGGCATAACCGGCAAGACTGGCAACGCCTTCCTGAATTCTGGCTCCGCCTGAGTCGATCAATCCGATAAGAGGCGCACCAACCTTGAGCGCCATATCCTGAACCTTGGCTATTTTGCCGGCATGAACCGACCCGAGCGATCCCCCCAGTACATTGAAGTCCTGGGAAAAAGCAAAAGCAAGCCGCCCGCTGATCTTACCGAATCCGGTAATTACACCGTCACCAAAAGCAGTAACCTTTTTGCCAAAATCACCGCCAGCCGGTGCCGGAACCGAAAAAGCATCTACCTCCTCAAAGGTATCGGGGTCAAAAAGCAATTCAATCCGCTCCCGGGCTGTCATCTTACCTTTTGCATGTTGCTTTTCAATAGCGGCCTGACCCTGCTGCTGACTGTATTCCTTTTGTCTTTCAAGGAATTTGGTAAATAGCTTTCCTTTTACATCCATGGGAAATGCATTAAGATTTATTCTGAGAATTGGGTATGGTAATAAGAGCTGAAAGGAATGACGAGTATTTCAACGGACAGAAATGCTGCAAATGGTAATAAATTCAATTTCATATCCTTTCATTTTATCCGTTGCAGAAACATAACCCTACAGGATGAAAGCAACGGATGTTAAAGAACGTTCATTTGAATAAGCGCAGCAAATTTAACAATAAATAAATGAGAATATCAATAGGTTTCCGGCCGCTCACCTTTAACCCATTGATATTCTAAAGGAAAGAAATAATATTAATTATTCTATGTTGGTTTTTTATGCACCAGATCAAATACAATACTGCCGGAAAGGTAGCCTATGATTCCACCTATTACGGTGCTACTATGCCAGTGCGAAGTGATCGGGCATGACCCTGATTGACAGCCAATATACTTCCAGTACAGAAACCCTCCTGCTAATCCGGCTAATGAAAGCATTATAACATACCAGTACTTCAGGAATAAAGATCGCATTACCTGACGTTTAGCACCTCACCGATGGCCTGCTTAAAGGTCTCCTTGGGCAAAGCACCCATAGCCATCTGAGGTTGTCCCTCGACCGGAATAAAAAGTAAACTGGGAATGCTTTGTATGCCAAACATGGCTGAAAGTTCCTGCTCTTCCTCGGTGTTTATCTTATAAATCTCGAGCTTATCCTGGTACTCTGCCTTTAACTCCTCCAGCACAGGGGCAACCATTTTGCAAGGTGCGCACCAGTCGGCATAAAAGTCAATTATTGCCGGCTTTGTTCCTGCATATTTCCACTCTTTATTGACTTCATAATTAAAAACCTTTTCTTTAAAGGTATCCTTTGTTAAATGTTCAAGTGTCATCTTACAACTTTTTGGTTTAACTCATCCCATCAAAAATCAAGCCATATATTTATATATGTTAATATGTTCGACTGTAGTGTCATTATGTCAGTCATTCCATAAACAACCTATCAATTGGTCAGCTCGGCATATTTCTGAAAGGTGAAACGAAATCTGGGCAGCAGTTCCTGATAAATTTCCCCCGATTCGAGCATTTCATCATCACCCTCTTCATACATCCATTTTACCTTAACAATTTTAACAGTTGTTTTGTTTTCCAGGGTTTTAAACATGTCAAGTAATTGCTTTGAAACACTTGTGTTGAAATAATCCAGGTTGATCTCCATGTCAATCTCTTCTGCCGTGTTATCCCGAATCCATGCCAGTAGCGGGGCAAAAAACTTGGCTGCATCTTCAGGCAGTGCCCTCCCACTTAACTTCAATTCGCCAATGCTTTTAAAAGAAACTGTGGGTAGCGTCTCTGTACCTTGTATGAATAAATCTTCCATAAGGCGGGATGAAATTAGATCAGAAAATCCGTAAATTTTTCATTTTAAAATAACCAGGGAAAAATAACTGAAATTCGGATGCTGTAAGCATAAAAAACAAGTTTTTTTTCCACACTGCACCCGCTGAATGGAAAACCTTCCGGTGGTAATATAAAATCAATTCCCCAAGATATTAATATTTCCATTGAAAACCAAATGCCTGCCCCTTCAAACAATATCTGCTTTTCCCTTCATCAAATCGTTCTCCGGGATAATTGCAACTGTTCACTTGGTTTTTCGTATGATCTTATAGGACAGAATTTTGAAAATTATTATATTTAGCTTAAATTAACCCGATTAACACCTGTTCTATGAAAAACTTCATCGTACCCGTCGATTTCTCTCCTGAATCGATCACCGGCCTTAAAATGGCGATCCTTTTCTCCCAAAAAGCAACCGTCGACATTCACCTGGTGTATGTGCTGCAAAAATCTGCTGAAACCGATAAACAGGTGGCAGACCATGAACAAGCTCATGCTGAAGAAAGCCTTGTCAATATTATCAAAGAATACCAGCCGGAACTTGGAAACCAGTCGAAACTGCATTCCCGGATTGTCAGGGGCAGGGTATACCAGGAGGTTGTTAACCTGGCCCATGAGCTGCCATTTTCGGTTATTACTGCTTCAACACACGGGGCTTCAGGGTTTCAGGAATTTTTCATCGGAAGTAATGCATTCCGTATCATTTCGACTACCGACAGACCAGTGATTACCCTCAGAAAGAATTACTGCCCCAAAGAAATTGCCAGGATTGTCATGCCCATTGACTTATCAGCCGGTTCCCGACAAAAAGTTCCTTTCACCACCGATTTGGCCAGACTGTTTAGTGCTGAAATCCACGTGGTTGGTATTCACACTTCGCGTAGCAAGCAGGATGTCAAAAAAATCAGATCTTATTCAAGCCAGGTGGCCGGTTATATCGAAGGAAAAACGCACTGCGAATCAAATGAGGTTTTTGGAGACAATGTGCCTGAAATGCTCATCAATTACGCCAATACCGTCAAGGCCGATATGATTTCCATCACTACGGAAACCACTTCAGGACTAAGTCTGATCATTGGCAATACAGCCCATCAGGTACTCAACAAGGCTGAAATACCCGTACTTTGCCTGACCCCGCAACAATTAACCAAATCGGGCTCCTTTGCATCAATGGGAGGTTAATGCTGTTACTTTTTGTTTTTCCAGAAACTTCGTAGCTTTTTCCCCAACTTGTGTACCTGAGGAATTTCTTCGTCGTAATACCCGTGCTCATAGCCATAGCCGTAACCATAGCCGTAGCCGTAACCATAACCATAACGATAGGAGTATCCGTAATATCCCTTGGTCTGCACATCGTTAACCAACAGGGTCATGTTTTTCAACCCCCTTTTGGTATATAAATCCTCAACAAGCTGCAATACCTGCTTGCTCGAATAACCGTGGCGGATGACAAAAATGTGCATATCCACCATTTCTTTCAGTAACAAAGCATCCGTTACAATGGCTATCGGAGGCGTGTCCACTATAATAAAGTCGTATTCCTTTTTCATGGCCTCAATAAATGCAGCCATTCGTGACGATTCGATCAGCTCGGCCGGATTGGGTGGAATAGGCCCCGAAACGGCCACAAAAAGATGCTCAATATTGGTAGTATGAATGGTGGGCTTATCCTGCATTCCTGCCAAAAATGAACTGATTCCCTGATCGTTGTTAAGACGGAATATCCGGTGTATTTTCGGTTTTCGCAGGTCGAGGTTGATCAGCAGTGTCTTACGTCCGGCCATGGCCAGTATGGCTGCCAGGTTAACCGAACAGAATGTTTTGCCCTCACCGCTGATGGTGGAAGAAATGGAAATGATTTTGTGGTTTTCGTTCTTAAGCAGGTATTGCAAATTCGAACGCAGCGACCGGAACGATTCGGCCAATGCCGATTTGGGATTTTCAAACACCGGAAGATCATATGATTTGTCATTATGTCCTACTGATCCCAGAATGGGCACCGTGGTTTGCTGTTCGATGTCTTTTTTGTCTACTATTTTATTGTTGAAGTATTCAATTAAAACAAGCAGCATGAGGGGTAATAGTCCACCCAATACAAGCGCCATCATATAATTCATCGAAGTCTTTGGCTTAATCATCACGGCGTTTTCAGACCTGGCCGTATCAAGCAACCTGTGATCCGAAGTATTCGAAGCTTTTGTTATACCGGCTTCAGCACGCTTTTCCAGCAGGAATGTATATATCTGATCGTTAATATTGAACTCACGCTGGATATTGATCAGCTGTCTTTCAGTGGAAGGCAACTTCCTGATTTCCTTCTCCAGTTCAGCTATCTGCTTTTCAACACCTGCCATGCCAATATTATTGGTCTCAATAAGGTTGTTAACATTCTCCAGGATATCCCTGCGCAGGTTTTCGAGCTGCATGTTCACCATATTCAGTTTAGGATTGCTCTCGTTGGTGCTGAATTGTAAGTTCCGGCGCTGTGTGTTCAGGTCATTGGCCTGTGCCACCAGCGAATTAAGCAAAGCATCCTGAATACCCATCACCGAAGGAGCAATAATCTCAATATTGTCCTTTTTCGCCGAAATATAGTTTTTAATATAGTTAAAATAGCTTCCCTCAATGGCAATCTCTGCCTTACGCGTGTTGTGAAGTTCCATCTGCTGAAACAAGGCGTTCCCTTCCTGACTGATATTGATGATCCTGTTAGCTGCACGGAAATTCTGTAACCGCACACCCGCAGTCTGCAACGAATCGATGGTTTCTCTGAGCTGCTGGTCAATAAACCGGATGGTGTTAAGCGAAGTAGCATTCTTTTCATCGAGGTTCGACTGGATATAAACCAATGACAGCGTATTCAGGTAATCACAAATCTGCTCTTTATTGGCACCTGTCATGGAAAGGGTAAGGATCGATCCCTTCTCGTCATTTACTTCAACATTCAGGCCGGCCCGATAACGATTTACCAACCCGTTCATGTCGTGCATGATAAAATAATACCGCAACGGAAAGTGATCGAGCGATTTCAAGCTTTCGGGCGTCCGCGGGAAAATGCGGAAATTAAAATGTTCGTTCTCAAAAGCCTGTCCAAAATAGAGCTCCTGCGAAATGCCATAGCTGTCATCAATGGTAAGGCGGAATTTGGTGGGCGATAATATGGTAATATATACAGGGTAATTGATCTGATTGGGCTTTGAGGTGTCTTTCTCGACAATAAAAGGAGAACTGTTATACAATTTCGATTCGGCAATCCCCCGGCGACCCACTGCTGTGTATGAAATGCCGAAATCCAGCTTCTCGAGTGCAATATTGGCCATTTTATACGACTTCAACACCGTAATCTCATTCTGCACAACAGCTTTGGTCCTCCGGTTGCGTATATTGGTCATTTCTTCAATGACGCTTTCAATATCGCCCCGGGGTGTATTCTCATTGGCAATGATAACAGTACAGCTTGCCCTGTATATATCTTCGGAATAACGGTTAACCAGGTAGGCAACAGTAAGCGCTACAAATATCGACAGGGCAAACCACCACCAGTTGAATAAAATACGGTATAGGTATTTTTTAATGTCAATACTTTCTTCTTCACGGTAGATTTCAGGATATGGATCCATTTCTGTTAATTGCTGAATATGAAACGCGTAAAGATAGTAAAATAAAAATCCTATATTTGTTTAACCTATACATTTCTGAATGAAAAAGCTTGTAGTGCTTACCGGTTCTGGCATAAGCGCAGAAAGCGGACTTAAAACCTTCAGGGAATCCGGAGGCCTTTGGGAAAACTATGATGTTATGGAGGTGGCCAGTTACGCTGGCTGGACCCAAAACATGGAACTGGTATTGCAATTTTATAACGAACGAAGGACCCAGCTTAGGGATGCCCAACCCAATAACGGCCACAGGGGTCTTGTTGAACTTCAGAAATACTTTGATGTTCAGATTATCACACAAAATGTAGATAACCTCCACGAAAAGGCCGGCAGTAAAAATGTGCTGCATTTACATGGTGTGCTCACAAGGGCCCGCAGTACAGGCGATCCCGAACTTGTATATGATATCGGTTACGAGCCCATAAAGCCCGGTGACAAATGTGAAAAAGGATTTCAGCTCAGACCCGATATTGTTTGGTTTGGAGAAGCCGTACCCGCTATTGAAGAAGCCGCATCCCTTACCTCCACAGCTGACATTTTTGTGGTTATTGGCACATCCATGGTGGTTTACCCGGCGACCGGAATTATTGATTATGTTCCCAAAAACACCCCTGTTTATCTTATTGACCCGAATGACGTTGCCGTACCCATTTACCGTCATATCCATTTTATTCGTGAAAAAGCCGGCGCAGGCGTAGAAAAATTACTCAAACAATTGCTTCATGAACCACCAAAGTAATACCAGTCGGGCTATAGGTTTACTGGTTTTTTTACTGGCCTTTTTGTCGATTTCTGCTGATGCACAACGATTTCAAGGCGGCATAACAGGTGGTTTTACGGCTGCCCAAATCGACGGCGATTCCTATGCCGGTTTCGACAAACTGGGTTGGCAGGGAGGGGTTTTTGTGGAAACAGAACTTATGCCTGTTTTCGATGCCCGGCTGGAAATCAGATACGCATCAAGAGGCGCCAGAAATCCTGCAGGGGACGACAATACCGGCGGGTATTTTCTGGCTTTGCATTATATCGACCTCCCGGTGCTTGCCGCCCTTAAAATCAAAAAGGCAGGAGCTGTTGAAATAGGCCTGGTGCCGGGTTACCTTTTTGCCCTGAACGGGGAAAAAGACAATGGTATTCTCACTGCTGATGATAAAGCTGCTTATCATCATTTCGACCTGGGAACATTGCTGGGTTTCCGTGTCAATATGACCGGGAAACTGGCCGTGAGCTTTCGTTATTCCTATTCCATATTCTCCATTCGCGACCTCGACTCAGCCGGCTCTTATTACAGTTGGTTTGGACAACTATTCGGCCACTCAAAGGGTGACTTTAACAATTACCTTTCGTTGGGAATCCACTACCAGCTAAAATAAGCTGTGCATCAAGCGGATCCAAAGAAAAGGTAAGCAATGAAAATGGAAGCAATCACGCCGGCCAGATCGGCAATCAACCCCCCGGTAACCGTATAGCGTGTATTTCTGATATTTACGGCACCGTAATAAACCGCTACCGTATAAAAGGTGGTTTCCGTTGA
>JAFGVG010000314.1 GCA_016938095.1 Bacteroidales bacterium | reverse complement strand
TACCGCTCATTGTTCTTTTCGATGAAGGAAATGAAGATAAATTTCTTCCCGCACTTCATAGCGGCGCGTTTTCTATAATGGTAAAAGACAAAAAGAATATTTATCCCGATTCCTTGTTTTTTTTCCTGAAACGGTCAATTGAAAAAACCATCCACCAGACAGAGCTTGCCCGATACCGTGCAAAACTGGAAAGTATTATTGAAGAACGCACCAGTGAACTCATTGAAACGTATGAAAAACTTAAGGAAAACGAGGTCAATTTCAGAAATATTTTTCAGAATGCCGGTGACAGCATGATCATTACTGACTATGAAATAAAATTTATTGAAGCAAATGAAGCTTTCTACAGGCAGTTTGACGTAATAAGAGACCAACTGTCATGCATTAGCCTGATTGATTTTTTACTGCCCGAATACAAGGACCTCGTTTTCAAACGACTATCCATGCTAAAGCAGGGAACACCTACCGGATACCTTGAAATCATGATAAGGTCTATAAAAACCGGCAAAGTGCAACCATTTGAGGTCAACAGTGTTCCCATTGTTTTCAATCAGAAAGGGGCTATTCTCACAATAATCCGCGATCTTACAGAGCGAAAACTGACGTCCCGAAAGGTTTTTGAAGCTATTATTCAAACCGAAGAAGATGAACGGAAGCGCTTTGCAAGGGATCTGCACGACGAAATAGGGCCGCTGATATCTGCACTGAAAATTTATACCAATACTTTCCTGGAGACGAACGATGCGGCCAGGAAAGACAAAATTGCCCGCCAGATCGGATCGATTATGCGCGACGTCATTGATTCCATAAAGATTATATCAAACGATCTGAGTCCGCATATACTTGAAAACTTCGGCCTCAAAGCCGCCATTCAAAGTTTTATTGACCTGTTTTCGAAAAATGTCGACATTATATTTCAATCGAACCTCGATAATCTGCGTTTTCCGAATACCACTGAATCACTAATCTACAGAATAATTAAGGAACTTATCAATAACACGGTGAAACATGCCAACGCTTCACAAATAAGCATCAATCTGGATTATTTCGAAACAGTGCTGGTATGTAACTACCGCGACAATGGTATCGGGTTCGATTGGGAACAACAGTCGGGTTTTCCATCAAAAGGTCTCGGGATTAGCAATATCATGGCCAGGATCCGTTCGCTTGGTGGGGAGTTGGAAGTTCAGTCGAAGCCGGGACAAGGATTTACCATTAATTTCGTATTTCAAACCATTCTCACAAATGCCAGTCAATCCTAAAAAATACAAGGTAATAATCGCCGATGATCATACCCTTTTCAGACAGGGCTTACGTTTGATTCTCGAGGATATCGAAGGTATAGAAGTGATGGCGGACGTCGCCAACGGCCAGGAACTTATTGATATTACCAATCAGTTTTTACCCGATTTGATTATTATGGATATCAATATGCCACAGGTAAACGGCATTGAAGCCAGCAGGATTTTGCTGCGAAAGTATCCCGACCTGAAAATACTGGTTATTTCAATGTACAGTGATGAACAGTATTACAACAGTGTTATCGAAAACGGGGTTAAGGGCTTTATTTTAAAAGATGCTGAGAATTCAGAACTAAGGGCTGCTGTAAATGCCATCCTGAATGGCAAGACCTATTTTTCGCAGGAACTGTTGATTAAACTCATTCGTGGCAAACAACACCCCGTTAATGTTGCCATTACACCCCGGGAACAGGAAGTACTGGAACTTATCTGTCAGGGTCTTAGCACACAGGAAATAGCCACCAGGCTTTTTCTGAGCGAAAGAACTGTGGAAAACCATCGCGCCAGCCTGCTGGATAAAACCGGTTGCCGTAACTCGTTATCACTGGTTTTATATGCCATACGGAATAATCTGGTTAGTCTGCAATAGACTGTTGCCTGAGATTATTACTAAAAAATGGCCTGAAACAGCGCCCTGAAGAAGTAAAATGCCAACACAAAAGCTACAGCAACCTTCATGAAAGTTCCTGCCAAAAACCCTATGAAAGATCCGAAGGCTGCCCGGGTTGCCTGTTGCGAATTCTGACCGGCATAACGTTCGCCAATAAGGGCTCCGATGAACGGACCACCCAGGATGCCGAAAAGTCCAAAAGGCCCAAGCACAATACCCAGCATAGGCAACAGTATTACCCCAACAATAAGTCCGATGGTGCTTCCGCGCACACCAGCACGTGTACCACCGAATTTTTTAGTACCCCATATGGGAACCACATAATCTATGACCGAAACCACAATAATGATAATGGCCCAAATCACCAGCATGTTAACAGAAAACTGTGCAAATCGGGTCCAATGCAGTAACAACAACCCCAGATAGCTGATAGGGGGACCGGGCAGTCCGGGTAATATACTGCCAATGACACCTACCAGGATACAGATAATGCCCAGAATAACAAGGAGGTATTCCATAGTATCAGGGGTTAAACATCAAGGTGCAACAAATATTAAATCCGGATGAAGATAGCGCAAAAAAACCAAAAGTAACAGACCAATCCGGATTCCAATGTTGATGACTCCTTATTCCTTATGGTCCTGCTGAATAACCACTTCATCAGGCTGCATATGCTTTTCTTTATGTGGTGCATGCGGATGCCAGCCAACCAGGTAAATCATAACAAAAAAGCCTACTACATAGGCAATAGCTACATGCCAGCCCTTTTTTACATAATTCACTGTATTTTTAGCTTCGGGGTATAAGTTGGAGAGGGCCACACCGGCCGAAGAGCCAAACCATATCATGGAGCCGCCAAAACCTACGGCATAAGCAAGCACCCCCCAATCGTATCCGCCCTGCTCGAGGCAGAGTTTTGTTAAGGGTATATTATCAAACACAGCCGAAATAAAACCCAGGGCAAATGCCGTCCAGGCAGAGGCAGGTGGTAATTCTTCCACGGGCATCAACGAGGCAATGGTAACCAGCGACATCAGAAATACCGTTCCCATCCAGGCATTTTTCATCTCATGCCAGGGAGTTTTGCGCATGAAACTGCCAATGATAATGCCAATCCATACACCTAAGGCGGGAAAATCGAGGGTGTAATTGGTGATAATGGCACACACCAGTATCAGGAAAACTATACCAATCCGGGTCCAGTCGACTTTTATGCGGGTGCTGGCATCCTTTACGATACGGTGGTACTTGTCCTGCTGAATCGATCCTACAATGCCAAAAATCAGGAGTGCTGCAGCCGAAGCCACAAAGGC
>JAFGVG010000313.1 GCA_016938095.1 Bacteroidales bacterium | reverse complement strand
TTCACGTCGTTCTGTGGGATTATATTCAAACGACCGGTTTTGTATCAACTCAGCATATAAACCGCCATCAGCCGCATAATTGATATCCTCGAAGAACAATCCGAACAGGAGCGGGCTGATTTTTTTCCCTTCCGGTCTGGTTTGTGCCGATACAGCTATACAACACACCATTAGTGAGAAGGACAATATCAAGGTCTGAAAAACAGTGCCGGTTATGCTGTTTATGAATGATTTACTTGTGTTTTGCATGGTTACAGATGGGGTAATTATACTATGGAACAGCGGTTTCGGGCCTGGCATCGTTTGCGGCAGTTGCGTAGAGTCCGATTAAGCAACCTGTAAAGCCGCCTGCCACATTGGTCGAAAGGATGTCGCCGGACAAAGTGCCTCCCAGGTTCACAAAATCGGTTCCGTTGACGGAATAATTAAATGTGTATTGATCACCGGCAGTCTTTACCTGCAACTGAACCGGATTTTTAACATCAATGGGTGCACTGGCAAGTGTTTTCGATTGTCCTTTTTCGGTTCTTTCCAGCAGCAGGTAATAAGCATTGTCTTTTTTGGTGATACCAAATACGTAATGGAATCTTTCGCTTTGAAGGCATACAATGCCGGCCAGATCTTGTTCCGAAGCAGGTTTACATTCGAGTGTTGTCGTGAATGAAAAACTGGTGTGCTGTTGCCTGTAAAACAGTGTGGATGTCGGTTTTACTTCTTTGATATTTGTTGGAAATGGATTGATCTGCAACCCGTTTTTGGTTAATACAACAAAGTTTTCTCGGGGTCCTCTCAGCCCAATCCATCTGTAATCGAGCTTTTCAGCAGTGAAATCTTCCGTATAGGTAAAGTTGCCGTTGGGGAGGAATCCATCTTTTCCTGTCTTATTTTCGGTTATTCCTTTCGGCATTTTCAGTTTGGGTTTCATAGGCACCAAACCGTTTTCAAAAACCGGGAATTCACCTGTCCAGTCAACGGGCAGGATAAAGGTTTCCCGACCGATATTCACCCTGTCTTTCTCATTCGGCCTGATGGCCAGGAATACGCCATAATACTTTCCGCCGGGTCCCGGCACCAGGTCTGCATGGCCGGCCCAATCCACCTTATTGGCCCGGTCTTTGGGGAAGTATCGCTGTGTGAGAATGGGATTCCCGGGAGCCGGTGTATAAGGCCCTTTCGGACTGTCACTCACAAAAATCACTTCACTGTGCCAGCCGCCGGTGCCGCCTTCGGCACACATCAAAAAGTATCTGCCGTTTTTTTTGTAGATATGTGGTGCTTCAATCCATATGGGCTTCTCTGAAAGATCAACACCACCGTCCACAATTATTTTATCGGTTCCGGCAATAACCTGGTCTTTTTCCACATCATACTCCCATATTTTGATTACGCGGTGCCCGTTATACAATTCCTTACCCCGGTCGGGTGCATCATTGTGGATAACATAGCCCTTCCCGTCATCATCGAAGAACAGTGAAGGATCAATACCGTTAAAATTAAGCTTATAGGGATCACTCCAACCCTGCAGGGGGTCCTTTGTTTTTACCACGATATTGCCAAATCCCCCGGAAAACTGGGTGGTAATCATGTAAAAGGTCTCGTTATTTGGATTATACAGGATCTGGGGAGCATAAACTCCTGCGCTGATGCCGCAATCCTCAACCTTCAACTGTGAGGTCCGGTCGAGCACATGACCTATTTGTTTCCAGTTCACCAGGTCGTTAGAATGAAAAATGGGCACGCCCGGGAACATGGCAAAAGATGAGCATACCAGGTAATAGTCGTCACCTTTGCGGGTGATGCTCGGATCGGGATAACATCCCTGCAAGATGGGATTGTAAAATTCATCGGGTTTCAGCGGAAAATCTTTATACACCTGGTCGTCTCCCTGGTATACCACATGCGAAAATACCGGAGCATTTTTTACCGGCTTTTCTTTGGCTGCTGGTTGGGCATGTAAGCCCCAAAAGGCAAGAAAAGCAATGATAACCGTCGAAAGCAGATTTGTTTTTTTCATCTATAGACAAATTATAAGGTTACTTATAATGAATACAACTGAAAGAGGTCTAGTACTTATTGGCCGCTTCGATGATCTTTTGAACAACTGGTTTGGGTTGATTTTTCCGGTCGAATAACAAGGGATAATCCGTTCTTCCCCTAACCGGCCAGTTGTTTTTCCAGGAATTTGCATCGTTGACGCCCCAGAGGGTTACCCGGGTAATTACATCCTGGTGTTTCAGGAAGAGTTTGAAAAAGTCCAGGTAACGGTTTTCAAAGGCGGTATTCACTGAATCAGGCAGACCTTCGGCATACGGATTGAGTGTTTTCTGGTATTCGAACCGCGCATTTACATCGGCTCCCACCTTGTAATCAGGCATGGGCAAAACCGACAGATCCATTTCGGTTATCATTACTTTTACGCCCAGTGCGGCAAATGCCTGTATGCTTTTTTCAAATTCGACCAGGTCAGGATAATCCAGTCCCACATGGCATTGCATACCAATGGCATCGATACGTAACCCTGCTTCCTGAAGCTTTCTCACCATGGCTACCACACCATTTCTCCTGCCTTCCAGGGCCATGGAATAGTCGTTATAATATAATTCAGCATCCGGATCGGCTTCGTGGGCAAACTGAAATGCCAGCTTAATGAAGTCCTCGCCCAGAATCTGGTAAAATTTGCTTTTCCGGTAGGAGCCGTCGTCTTCAATGGCCTCGTTGACTACATCCCATCCTTTTACCTTTCCTTTGTAACGACCAACCACTGTGTAAATATGCTTCTTCATCCGTTCTATCAGCACCTCCCGGGAAACATCATTCCCCAGGGTGTCTTTGAAAAACCAGCGTGGTGCCTGTGAATGCCATATAAGTGCATGGCCTGTAATATGCTTGTTATTCTTTTCGCCAAATGCAACAAACTGGTCTGCCAGTTTGAAATCGAATGCTCCTTCTTTCGGTTGTATGGGGCCGCTTTTCATGCAGTTCTCGGCAACAATGGCATTGAAATGCTCCCTGATAACCCCGCATGATGCAGTATCTTTTTCTGTAATTTGCGCGGTATTGAGTGCTGTTCCGATATAGAATTTACCTTTCAGCGCGTCTTTCAGGGTTGCCGGTTGCTGGGGATAAGTCACCGGTTTGAACAGTAGCTTTGCATACAGGTAAAGGCTTTCTTTCCAAACATTGAAATCATGCACTCCTCCGGGAATTATGTGATAAAAGTGGGGTACCTGGTTGGCCGACAGGTGGTCGTGGGTGCGCTGGCTGAAAGTGATCAACCCGTCCTGGTCTCCACAGGAGATCCAAAGCAGTTTCAATTGTTGTTTTGCTGTTGCCGGATCCGGAATCAACTCCTGTGGAGTCATTGTGTTGGGGGCCGATGAAAAGCCGCCCACCCAGGCAAACCGGTCGAGGTTGCCCAGGCCGAAGTTCAGCGACTGTCCGCCTCCCATGGATAACCCTGCAATGGCCCGATGTTCGCGATCTACTGTCACGGGGAATTTCTTTTCAATGTGAGGGATCAAATCGTTCAGCAGGTCTTTTTCAAAAGTGGCAAAGGCTTCCACTTTTTCCTTGTCGAAGATGTTGCCAACTGCCCTGTCATCTTTCATGGCACGGCCATTGGGCATGACCACAATCATCGGTTCCATCTTGTTATCGGCATACAGGTTATCGAAAATAACCTGAGGCTGGCCACCCTTGAGCCATTCTTTCTCATCGCCTCCGATTCCGTGTAAAAGGTAGAGTACCGGATATTTATTACGCTTTGTATAACCGGGAGGTGTGTAAACCAGTGCCCTTCGGTTGGTGCCAACTGTTTTTGAAACGTATGTGATTGTATCTATTTTACCATGGGTAATATCAGTACGAATAATATCATATCCTGCCGGAGGTGTTTTTACTGCATGCTGTGAACGGACGACAGGGCCCATCAGCATTGAAATCAGCACAAGTAGGATTAATTGTTTCATAATGAAATTGGAATTAATTTATAGTAAGTTAACAATAATAAGAACAGGATAAAAACACATTCACCTAATCCCTGAAAATCTGTTGCAACGTTTTGGCCAGGTATTGCTTGCAATTCATCCAGGTATGGCCTCCGTCAACAATATCCAGTTGAAAATCCAACCCTTTATCCTTGAACATAGCAGCATTTTGTTTGACACTTTCAAATAAAAAATCTTCGGTCCCCACACTAAGGGTAAACAGGTTCAACCGGCTGTTTATGAGACCGGCATCCGGATTCCAGTTGCTGAAATTCTTTTTGAATTCTTCGGTGGCAGTGTATGGTGCGTATGAACATATATAGGCAAATTTATCGGTATTTGTGAGGCCGATGTTGAGTGTTTGCCCTCCGCCGACTGAAAAGCCGGCAACTGCACGGTGCCTGCTGTCAGGTGTAACCGGGTAATTGTTTTCAATAAAAGGAATGATGTCATTCACCACCTCTTTGGTAAAGTCTTCCATCGGACTCGGTCTGACATTTCCATAAGGCATCACAATGATCATGGGAACGGCTTTTCCTTGGGCAATCAGGTTATCTGCAATCAGGTTGGCGCGCCCTACCTTGGTCCAGGTTTCTTCGGTATCCGAGCCTCCATGAATCAGGTAGAGCACGGGATATTTTGTTTTTCCCGTGGGATCAAAATCCGGAGGTGTATAAACCAGCAATGTTCTTGTTCTGCCCAGCGTACCGGAATTGTAGTAACAGTAACTGATTTTGCCGTGAGGCACATCCTGAAGTGAATGGATCAACGGGGTGTCTCCATGTACATCAACCAGGCTGTGCTTGAAACGCTCATTGGCAAAAATGAGCGTGTTGGCCGGGTCTGCAATCTGGGTATTGTCAATCCAAAAACTATAAGGATAGATATCCGGTTTAACAGGCCCTACTGTAACCGTCCATATGCCGTTCTGATCCTTGACCATTGGAGTTTTCTCCTTCAGAAACTGGGCATCCAGGAACACCTGTTGTGCTTCCCTTGCAGACACGCGAAATGTAATGCTGTCGCCCTGGTGAACCTGTGGGGAGATGATCCAGGGACCTCGCGGAGGTTGGCTGTCGGCAGGTCTGGAGAACAGCATGGTTAAGGTCAGAACAAGTAAATAAGAAAGGTGTTTCATGGTCAGTTATGCTTTTGGGGTTATGCAATTGGTAATCGGGTTTAAAAGTAGGCCGAATGAAACAGAAACAGATGGTGAAAAGCTATCTTATGATGGGTAAAAACCTATCGGCGATAGTATACAGGCACATCCCTGAACTTAATCCGGCATCAGCTCCGAAGGCGACTGGCCGTAGTATTTCCTGAACCATTTCCCGAAATAGTGCGGATCGTTGAACCCAATCCGACCAGCCACTTCCGCAACAGGTAATTTACCGGTACCCAATAGTTGAATGGCACGTTTCAACTTTAGATCTCGCACAAAATCGGCTGGCGTGCAATTTATCAGGGCATTTGTTTTTCGGTATAATACAGCTACCGACATGCTCATTCCGGCAGCAAACTTTTCATTGGTAAAATCCGGATCTTCAATATTCTTTTCCACCAGGGCTACCATTTTCCCCAGAAATAGTTCATCGGATCCCACAATTTCGGTTTCTTTGGGTTGTATGGCAGTTTTACTTCCCAATCCGTATTTTGTGGCATAGAATCGCTGGAGGCGTTTTCGCTGGTTGATCAGGTTGGCGATCCTAAGCAGTAATATGTCATCGTTGAAAGGTTTGGTAATATAATCATCCACACCTGTTTCCAGTCCCTTTAGCTTATATTCGGTTGTACCCAGTGAAGTAAGCAAAACAATGGGAATATGATCGGTTTCGATGTCGGTCTTCAGGCGTTTGGACATTTGAAGGCCATCCATTTCGGGCATCATGATGTCGCTGATGATCAGGTCGGGGATATGTTCTCGTGCCATGGTAAGCCCCTCTTTGCCGTTTGCTGCCTCGGTAATGTGGTAAAAAGGCGACAAAACCAGTTTCAGGTAGGCCCTGAGATCGGGGTTGTCTTCCACAATCAGAATCAGTGGTGCGTTTGCCGGGGCTGTTTGTGCTACAGGATTATCGTGCTTAGTTGTTTCATATAAAACTGCAAAACTGTCTGTGTTTATGGTGGGCAGGGTTCTGACCGTGAAATCTGAAAATGACACTTGCGTAATGGGCAGAATTACATTGAAACGCGTGTATTTGCCTACCTCGCTGGAAACCGTTATCTTACCGTTGAGCAGATCTGTCATTTCCTTCACCAGCGAAAGCCCTATCCCTGTTCCCTCGCGTATTTTATCGGTGGCATCGTCAACGTGGTAAAACCTGTCAAAAATGCGCTCCAGGTGTTCCGAAGGAATGCCTTTGCCGTTATCTTCCACCGTTATGATTATTTGATCTTCTTCTTTTTGTAATGCAAGCTTTACAACGTTACCGGTGAATTTGAAGGCATTCGAAAGCAGGTTGGTGACAATCTTTTCTGTTTTGTCAGGATCGAACCAGCCGCTGATTTCAATATCCGGACAAATGAACGGGTATTGGATATTTTGCCGGGTGGATAGCACTGTAAACCGCTCATAGATAGCTTTCAGGAAAGCCGTTATGTTGCCCTCGCAAATTTCGGGCTTCATGCTTTTTGCTTCGAGCTTTTGCATGTCGAGCAACTGGTTGATCAGTTCAGCCAGGCGAGTGGCATTACGCTGGATAAGACTGGCATGTGATGCAATTTGTGGATCAGTCCGTTGTCGTGCTGTTTGCAATATAGCATGCAATGGGGCCATAATGAGGGTTAGCGGCGTCCGGAACTCGTGCGAAATGTTGGCAAAAAACCGCATCTTCATTTCGTCCATTTTGATCTTCCGCTCATATTCCATGGCTTCCAGCCGGATCTTGTTTTTAAGCTTTTCTTTCTGTACCGCGTTATGCCGGAAGAACAGCACAATAGCAGCAAAGGCCAGCGTGTAAAGGGTGTATGCCCACCAGGTTTTCCAGGGTGGCGGCAATACCCTGATTTTAAGTTCGGCGAGGTTGCTACTCCATATACCATCGCTGTTTGCTGCTTTCACCCTGAAAACATAATTGCCGGCATTAAGATTGGTGTAAGTGGCCATACGGTGCGTGGCTGTTGTTGTATACCA
>JAFGVG010000044.1 GCA_016938095.1 Bacteroidales bacterium | reverse complement strand
CATTACCAGGCTTGCTCCCATTGGAAAAGCACAGGTGAACAATATCATCTGCGAAGCAAAATCCACCGGCGAATTCATTAATGAAAACACAGATATAGAAGTAATTAAAGTATTGACCACACAAATTATTGTTAAACCTAAAAATTAAATACTATGATTGGATCTGGTATGGGTATCTATTTCGTCATTGCAATCGTTGTTATCCTGCTCATATGGTTGCTGTTTTATTTTGTGCCGCTTGGACTGTGGTTCAGCGCCATTTTTGCACGTGTTTATGTATCCATTTGGCAGCTGGTGGGCATGCGTATACGTAAGGTGCCGCCATCCATTATTGTCAATAACCTGGTTAGTGCCACCAAGGCAGGACTTCAGCTGAAAGCCGACGAACTCGAAGCCCATTACCTGGCAGGTGGAAATGTAAAGCAAGTGGTAAACGCATTGATTTCTGCAGACAAGGCGAATATACCGCTCGATTTTAAAGCGGCAACTGCCATTGACCTGGCCGGAAGAAATGTTTTCGAAGCCGTTCAGATGTCGGTTAACCCCAAGGTTATCAACACACCACCGGTAACAGCCGTGGCAAAAGATGGTATTCAGCTGATATGTAAGGCAAGGGTTACCGTAAGGGCCAGTATCCGCCAATTGGTGGGAGGTGCCGGCGAAGATACCGTTCTTGCGCGTGTTGGTGAGGGTATTGTTTCCTCAATTGGTTCTGCCGTTTCGCACAAGGAAGTACTTGAAAACCCGGACAACATTTCAAAGGTAGTGCTCAACAAAGGGCTTGATGCCGGAACTGCTTTTGAAATTCTCTCCATTGATATTGCCGATATTGATGTAGGTAAGAACATTGGTGCCGTTCTGCAAATGGATCAGGCCAATGCCGATAAAAACATTGCACAGGCCAAAGCCGAGGAAAAAAGAGCCATGGCTGTTGCGCTGGAACAGGAAATGAAGGCCAAAGCCCAGGAAGCCCGTGCAAAGGTTATCGAAGCTGAAGTTCAAATACCACTCGCCATGGCCGAAGCATTCCGTTCGGGGAACCTTGGCATTATGGATTATTACAGACTGAAGAACATTGACGCCGACACCCAGATGCGCGATTCTATTGCCAAAGGCGACAGCAATTCCAAGAAATAAATGTCTTTTACGTAGAGACGCACAATTGTGCGTCTTTTGATGTGGAGACGCACAATTGTGCGTCTCTACGTTTTTACAAAAAACCCTGTAATTCGGCAATTTCCTGAATTTCCCAGGTAGCTTCGATAATGGGTTTTTTATTGCCTGTGTTGAAAAACACCTGATCCATACCGGCATTAGAGGCGCCACGGATATCTGCATCGGGATCATCGCCAATCATCAGACATTCGTTTTTATGCGCATGAACCGACTTCACGGCATATTCAAAAAAGCGCCGGTCGGGTTTCTGATAGCCCACCATTTCTGCCATGAACAACTTGGTAAAATAATCTTTCAGACCACAATTATTAATTTTCTGCACCTGAATTTCGGAAAACCCGTTGGTAAGAATGTATAACCTGTATTTGCCACTCAGGTATTCCAGGGTTTCCTTAACACCGGGAAAAAGATTGGTTTTACGGGGGGCGCTGTCGACATATAAATCGCCCACCCTGCGTGCCAGTTCATTGTCGACTATGCCAAGTTCGCCAAATGTTAGCACAATACGCTCGATACGCATATGTTCTTTTTTGACCTTCCCTTTCCGGTATTCAGTCCACAGGTGTTCGTTGTATTTCTCATAAACGGAAAGAAAGCTGTCAATACCGGGTAATCTGCCGGTAAGCCCCAGATTGTCGAATACTTCAACAAATGCATCCCTGGCATTGGCTTTGAAATCCCACAATGTATTGTCAAGATCAAAGAAAAGGTGTTTATATGTATTCAACTTTTTTCGGATTATTGCTTTTATATTTGTGCGGTGTTATGCCATACTTTTTGCAAAGGTAAAATACTGCCGCAAATCATTGCTTGTCTATGCCCGATTATTCGCTACAAAAGCTTGCTGATATCACCGGCGGGAAACTTACCGGCCGGAAAGAACATACTTTCCGGCAACTGGTAACTGACAGTCGCAATACCGCTTTACCAGCCTCTTCGCTTTTCATTGCCATTAATGGAAAGCAGCACAACGGTCACCGCTATATACCCGAGTTATACCAGCAGGGCATTAGGGCCTTTCTGGTTTCGGAATTACCCGACAGTCAAGCCTTTCCCGAAGCCGGATTTGTTACGGTCAACGATACGTTGTCGGCACTGCATAGTTTAGTCCGTTTTCACCGTGCACAATTTTCATGTCCCGTTATAGCCATTACAGGCAGCAATGGTAAAACCATTATCAAAGAATGGCTTTATCATTGTCTTTCATCGCAATATAACATCACTCGCAGTCCGAAAAGTTACAATTCACAACTTGGTGTGCCATTATCACTCTGGCACCTGGAGCCGGCTACAGAAATGGGGATATTTGAAGCCGGCATTTCGCAGCCGGGTGAAATGCAACGACTGCAGCATATCATTCGTCCGGACATCGGTATTTTTGTCAATATTGGAGAAGCTCACCAGGAAAATTTTGCTTCCACCGAAGAAAAAATAAGCGAAAAACTCAAACTTTTCCACGGCTGTAAGTCGCTTGTTTACTGTGCTGATCATACTGTCATAAAACAGGTGATTGAACAAACACCCGAGATGCAGGGTACAAGACTTTTTACCTGGTCGACACAGGGTTATGGCCATGTTAACATTAGGGTAACCGGACGGGAATCCGGCAGGACAAGCATTGAAATTACACATGACAAACAGCCTTTAATGGTTACCATTCCGTATGACGATCCCGCATCGGTTGAGAATGCACTCCATTGCCTGACCCTGATGTTACTTTTGAAAACCGACCAGGCCATAATTACCGCACGACTTGCCGATTTGCCACCGGTAGCCATGCGACTCGAACAAAAAAGCGCCATTAACGGTTGTACACTTATAAACGACAGTTACAATTCCGACCTCAATTCGCTTTCCATTGCCTTGGATGTACTTAACCGGCAGTTGCAGCACAAACGCAAAACACTGATCCTTTCCGATATTTTTCAGAGCGGCAGAAGCAGCGACGACCTTTACAGTCAGGTAGCCATGCTGGTGAAGGAGAAAGGTGTAACCCGCATTATTGGCATTGGCAATACTATCAGTGAAAATGCCAGTCGGTTTACCATCCCGGCAAGTTTTTATGCCAACACAGAAACATTTATTACCACATATGATGCGGCCGGCTTTGATAACGAAGCCATACTGCTCAAAGGATCCCGGAAATTTGAATTCGAAAAAATTGCTGCCCTGCTCGAGCATAAAAAACATACCACCAGGGTAGAAATCAACCTGAACGCTCTGGCCCATAACCTCAATTACTTCCGGTCGCTTTTGGCACCGGGTGTTAAGACTATGGTAATGGTTAAAGCACTTTCATACGGAAGTGGTCGGCATGAAGTAGCCAGTGTGCTTCAGTTTCAGCGAGTCGACTATTTGGGGGTAGCCATTGCTGATGAAGGTGTGAGTCTGCGGCAAGCCGGGATCAATTTGCCCATTATTGTAATGAATCCCGAAATCCATTCGTTTGACACAATCATTCAATACAGGCTGGAACCTGAAATTTACAGCTTTGGCATGCTCGATGCCTTTAATAGAGCGGCCATGCGAAACCAGGAAATCGACTACCCCATACACATTAAAATCGACACAGGTATGCACCGGCTGGGTCTCCTTCGGGAGGAAGTCGGACAGCTTTGCCATCGGCTTTCATTGCTGAAGCATCTGAAAGTAGCATCGGTTTTTTCGCACCTTGCCGGAAGCGACGAAGCTGTATTTGATGAATTCACCAACCAACAGATTGAACTTTTCCGACAACTTTCCGGTGAAATTCAATACACCCTGGGTTATCCTGTTATACGGCATATTTTGAACACCTCAGGTATCGAAAGGTTCCGCCAGGCACAATTCGACATGGTCAGGCTGGGAATAGGCCTTTACGGCATTAGTGTCAACGGGCAGGATAAGTTACGCAATGTAAGCACCTTTAGGAGCACCATACTACAAATAAAACCTGTTGAACCTGGTGAAACTGTGGGATACAGCCGTAAGGGCAAACCATCACAACCTTCGCTTATCGCCGTGGTGCCGGTAGGCTATGCCGACGGGCTGAACCGGAAATTTGGCAATGGCAATGGTTACATGCTGGTACGGGGAAAGAAAGCCCCCGTCATTGGCAACATTTGCATGGACATGACCATGATTGATGTCACCGGTATTGGTGCTGCGGAAGGCGATGAAGTAATCATTTTCGGCGAAGAAATCCCGATCACCCTGGTTGCCGAAAAGTTAGGCACCATACCATATGAGATTCTCACCGGGATTTCCGAAAGAGTAAAAAGGGTATATTTTCACGAGTAGCAATACCGTTGCGGTATATCACCTGTTTTTCAGTGACCGCTCCTGGGTTTCGTACCATTGCAGAATCCGGTCGGCCAGGTTATGCCAATCGAATTTCTTAATAGATTCACTGCCATTGCGCGAAAACTTCCGGCGTAGTTCATCAGATAGTATGAGTTTCTCTATTCCACTGGCCAGGCTGTTTATGTTTCGTTTCACCAGTAATCCGTTTTCGCCGTCAACAAGCATATCAAGTGTTCCCGAACGCGTGGCCACAACCGGAATTCCTGATGCCATTGCCTCGGCAACTGTATTTGCCCATCCGGTTTGCTTTTCGGCTGAAACAAAAAGATCGGCCCGGTGAAAGAGTTCCACATTTTGTTTCACCGGATGATTGAAAACAAATTCGAAAGGAATGAAGGTTGTAAATGATCGGTCAAGTGCTTCCATAGTCGGATTCACAGGCGTGTCAAAAAGCAGGAGCCTGATAAAAGGGTATTTGGCATACAACCGTTCACAAGCCTTAACCACCATATCGGTTCCCTTAACGCCTTCGGACATGCGGCCATAAAGCATTATGGTAAAAGGATCGCCTGGTTTACGATCTTCAGGTATTCTGGGATAAAAAAGACCGCAATTAATGCCTCCTGCTGCCAGAAAAGGCGTTCTGCGGAACCAAAACCGGTCGTGCCGGTAAACATTTGTTGAACAGGCAAAAATATGAAAACGTTTATCCCTGACCATTATGCTGGACTTGTGCCGCAACCCCACATGGTAATATATCTTATACCGGGCATTGGTCCCCAGCATAAGGTTTTTATGTTTCCGATCGGTAGTAAACAGCATATCAAGTTCAACCTTAACCAAGTCATTGAAAGTGGCATACCTGAGGTCATGATCGGTCCAGTCGGGTGGCTCCCCCGAAGGGGTGTAAATGGTAAACCGGTGTCCTTTTTCCTGAAATATCCTGCCCAGTTCAATGAACCTTTTTACCCCGCCATATAACCGGGTGTGCGGTAATAATGCTCCGATCTGCATAGTTCTGAAATTACGATATTATTTACTCCTGCTAATGCCGCTGCTGTTGATACTGGTCTTCTGGTCTTCTGGTCTTCTGGTCTTCTGGTCTTCTGGTCTTCTGGTCTTCTGGTCTTCTGGTCTTCTAGTCTTCTAGTCCTCTAGTCTTGTAGTCTTGTAGTCAATTTATCTGAACATTATTTCATTTCTTCATTTCTTCATTCCTTCATTCCTTCATTCCTTCATTCCTTCATTCCTTCATTCCTTCATTCATTCCTTCATTGTCTTGGCTCTTGTTTCTTGGTTCTCGGTTCTGTTATTTCTCCCAAATCTTGTCCCTGCTACCGGAAGAGAGCATGCAGGTGAGAACCCGTTTAAGCCTGTTCCGTATTAACTGAACGAAACCGGGTTTACGGGTACCCGGTTTTTC
Source organism: Bacteroidales bacterium (assembly GCA_016938095.1). GTDB lineage: Bacteria > Bacteroidota > Bacteroidia > Bacteroidales > UBA10428 > UBA5072. The sequence goes on along the minus strand of JAFGVG010000044.1, from coordinate 596 downwards.
ATCAAAAGGCAGACCCCGTTGAAGAATGACCGATGTGAATGTTGATGCGGTAATACCCCATTTGGCCAGAAACTGCCTGCTCCCCTTATTCTTTTTAACCCGTCCTGTGGAGCGGGCTTCGAAATGATACACCCTGCTTTTGCTGACGCCTTTGAAAAACCTCACTCCTGCCATGTATAGTTTAGCCGAGAAATCCGGGTCGGAATACAATCCCGGGGAATATTCAATGCTATATCCGCCTACCAGGTCCCAGATTTCTTTGTGGACAATTGCCGGTGGCCATGTTGCCCCCTTCCAGTCGTTATGGGGGATATCGTTGAAATGTTTCAGCAAATCATCTTCCCGGAACGACTGAACATCTTCGCCAAAAGGAGCAGGTGAAATAACGCTTTTGCACCAAAATCTGCGTGGCTGCAAAACTGTTGCTGACAGGTAGAAACGGTTATCCGGCAATGCGTCAATCTCCGATGCCAGGGCTGCATCCCAACCAGGACACACGTACATATCGTCATTCAGGAAAACCAGGTAATCAGTTTCTGCCAGGCTGCGCATGGCATTCATTGACCAGCAAACGCCTATATTTTCACGACTGTATG
>JAFGVG010000312.1 GCA_016938095.1 Bacteroidales bacterium | reverse complement strand
TCTCTTATAATCAAACTGCGCCTAACTTCACCGCTGCTATCACTAAAAACAGCAGATGTTAATTCAGCATGGAATTTCGAACCGTTTTTTCTGATGAAAACTCTTTCTGTGGTTGATCTGCCTTGCTCCGTTTTGTTTTCAAAAAAATAGGGCAAATCAGGATCATTGGTGTCAGTCAATAAGTTTTTACCTTGTGCGTATATTTCATTTGCATTCATGTCGAACATTTTGCAGGCAGCTTTATTGACAGAAATCACCGTTCCGTCAGATTTCGTCATCATTATTGCATCAGCGGTATTATCAATCAATAGCCTGTAACGTTCTTCACTTTCCATAAGCGCACGATGACGGGCGCGTTGTAAGGTCTGGTTGCTGATAACCAACACCACGCCAAGGATTTTCCCTTCCCGGTCGGTGATGGGCGCAGCATTATCGGAAACAGGAATTTCCCTGCCATCGGCACTCAGCAAAACGGCATGATTTGTTAATTCCACAACCTTACCTTCGCGTAACACTTTGTCGACCGGGTTTTCAACAGGTTCATGGGTTAATTCGTCAATGATCCTGACAACCTCCCTTACATGTCTATTCCTGGCTTCCTGTTCGCTCCAACCCGTCATAATGGCAGCTGCCGGATTAAGGTTCACGACTAAACCATTTTTATCAGCTGTAATAACACCTTCGCCAATACTGTAAAGTGTAGCCCTTAACTCCTCTTCCCTGAAATTCAGCAAATTCTGTTTTTCAAACAGTTCTCTGTATATGTTCCGTTGCCGGTAATGGTAAATCCATGCCGTTACGAAACCTATCAGCAGCACGCTGATCAGTATGATTATGGTCAGCAGTACGGCATGTTTATACAACTCACGGTATATCTCGCGGTGATCGATTTCGGATATCATGTACCACGAAGTTTGCGGCACCTTGCGTATATCGGCCAACACTTTTTCACCCCGGTAATCGACCCCCTCGACAATTCCTTCAAAACCGCCTACTGCCCGCACGGCTGTTAGTTTTTTCCGGTCGAGTGATAATTTCATTTGTAACGGCTTCATGGAGACGTGTCTCAATTGACTCAGAAATGCAACACTGTCATCATCCCGCCTTACAATATAGGTTTCTGCGGATTCTGTTGGCATGGGCCATTTTCTAATCAGTGGCATAATATAGTCATCCGGCTCCACCCTGAAAATCATGAAAGCAATCAGTGTGTTATGCTCGTCAAATGCGGGAGAAATAAAATCGATATGAACCCTTTCATGCTCCGGACAATAGTAAAAATCACTCACTGTTATTTGCCGGGTAAGTCGAACCTGGTTGAGAATGCTTTGCGTTACACTGTCAACCGGGTGTTTTTCGGCTGCAACGGTACTGTAAACAACATTCCCTTGTGTGGAAATCAACAGGATGTTTTCATAACGTTTTCCACTCATAATATGCAATAGCGCTTCCCTGAAATCCGGTTCAAATGTTCGATTTCCACGGATAATCTCATTGATATAAACATTATAGGGGGCATTTGTTGAAAAGAACTTCGCTTCGGACAGTCTTTCCTGGTACCATTGTGTAAGCTGGTTTATTTTCAGTTCCGAAATGGCTTGAAGATAGCTATGGTTCTCGAGTCGTATATATTGTTTTTGGTGACGAAAATGATAGAATGCTGCCATCAGCACCAACACCATGGCTCCTATTGCCAGCATAATCATACGGTTCCGGAAGCTTCTGTTGCCCATTGATTTCACTGTATTCCCTATTTAACCATTACATTTAGCATAAAACCAAAATAGGTTTTTTAACCTAACCAAACGGCATGGCTTAAGCTTTAATAAAAGATAAACAATTTTCCGAAAAGAAAGGTAATAAAGCGGTAACAATTTATCAATGTGAAATTTCAAAGGTAAATATGCACCCCCTAAACATTCATCACAGGGTTTGGTAATTTTGTCAAAATGAATCACAATCAGTGTATTTTTCTATTTTTGTTGTATTAAAGGATAAAGTATTGATTGGGAAAGTACCATTGATTTATGTCAATGTGTATTTTGAGGTCAAACAACTATAACCTTGATACATATTTTCAGTATAAGTAAGAAAAAAGAATAATTGCATGATGAATTTATACACAAGGATTATTTCCCTTATAACATTCACTCTCACCATATTCCTTTTTAACACAGAAGCCCAGCAATTGCCTGTTTACAGCCAGTATATGATGAATGGCTTTTTGATTAACCCTGCAGTTGCCGGACATGAAGGGTATACCGCTATTAATCTCACTGCGCGTGAACAGCACCTGGGCCTTAAAGAAGCTCCCGGAACTTACGCGCTCAGTTACCAGACGCGACTGCTCAAAAATAGTTATATATCACGTTCGGCATCTATCCGTAGAAGAAAACGGGTGATGTCGCGCAGTGGAAGGGTTGGCTACGGTGTATATGCCTTTACCGATATGTCGGGCGCCTTTAACCGTACCGGATTACAGGGAACTTACACTTACCATATACCGCTGGACCGATCGCAGATTTCGTTGGGTCTATCCGTAACCGGATACCAATTCCGAATTGATGACAGCAAAATAAGATTGCTGGAAGTGGACGATCCCGTATTACTCAATACGGAAAAATCAGCTTTCATACCGGATGCAAACTTTGGCGTTTACTACTCCGACAGAAATTTGTATGCAGGCATTTCTGCCATGCAACTGTTCCAGACTCCGCTCAAACTTGGCGCCGACAAAGATGGGCCGGGCTTCAGGATGATACGGCATTATTTCATAACTGCTGGTTACCGTTTTGAAGTAAGCCGGGATATCCTTATGGAACCCTCCTTTCTGTTTAAAACGACCGAAAAATTCATTGCACAGGCCGATGTCAATGTTAAGATGTATTTTCAGGAAAACTACTGGGCAGGCATATCGTGGCGTACCGGCGGAAGCTACAGTCTGGTTGAAGAAACCATGAAAGGGAAAGGCTCATCTGCCATCATTATGGGTGGCCTAAAGGTTGACAAATATTACTTTGGGTATGCCTTTGATTACACCTTCAATGCCATTGGTGCCCGCACCTGGGGTTCGCATGAAATTATGGCCGCAGTTAAATTCGGCGACAATGCCCGCCGTTACAGGTGGTTGAACAGATACTAAAAGAAGTTCGGAGTTCGGAGTTCGGAGTTCGGAGTTCGGAGTGAATGCACCGGAATAGCTCCAAAAGTCCTCCCCCAGCCCTCCAGAGGGAGATAATGCACAGATCAATGCTTTTGCTTATTTTATTCCTCCCTTGAATTCATTTCTTCATTTCTTCATTTCTTCATTTCTTCATTATTCCTGTCTCTTACCTTATAACCATTTCGCTCACCAACTGCTCTCCTGCTTTTTCATTGAGCTTATCTATAATTTCCTGGCGCATCATCAGCAGTTCGCTTTTCAGTACCGATGAGGTAACGTGTACAAATAAGACCCGGTTTCGAATATAAATCCGGTCGGTACGCGATGCCACCATACGGCCCATCATGCTTTCCCATTGCGAAACCAGGTTGACCTCCTTTAGTTTACGGTCGATTTGCATCTCCCGGAGGCAGTCGCGTATAACATCGCCTATCTTGTGGGTTTGACTTTTGCGCATGGAGAACTCATTTATTGATTGGTTGATTGGTTGATTGATATTTTAATCATGGGATTTATCACCATTGGCAATCATTCCGTTTTGCACCCTGAAGAGCTTATAATCAATGGCCATATCTTCCAAAATGGTCTGCATTTTAGCCTCATCGGTGTGGGTGATAAAAATCTGGCCGAAATGTTCCTCCGAAACCAGTCGAATGATCTGACGTACACGGCTTTCGTCAAACTTATCAAAGACATCGTCCAGTAACAAAATGGGACGTTTCCGGTTCATTTCCCTGATAAAACCGAATTGTGCCAGTTTAAGGGTAACCAGAAATGTTTTTTGCTGGCCCTGCGATCCGGACTTTTTTAACGGGTGATTGTTCAACTTCAGCACCAGGTCATCTTTGTGAATGCCCTGGGTGGTGTATTGCATTACCCTGTCCTTTTCCCTGGAGCCTTTAAGTAAAACATCAAAAGCTTCGCCTGATAACTGCGACTGATACTGAAGCTCTACTTCCTCATTCCCGGGAGCTATCTTGTGGTAGTAACGGCTAAACACAGGTATCATCCTTTCGGTAAAGAGCTGCCGCTGTTCAAATATTCGAAGCGCGGGCGACAGCATCTGGCTGTCATAAATTTCAAGCATTTCATCGTTGGGCCTTCGGGTAAGTGCTATGTCCTTCAGCAAACGGTTCCGCTGTGCCAACAAATGATTATAGGTAATAACATCTTCGAGATACGACTTGTTGTATTGCGAAATAACGCTGTTCAGGAACCTGCGGCGCTCTTCGCTGCCCTCCATGATCAGCGATGAATCCTGCGGTGAGATCATCACAGCCGGATACGACCCGATATGATGTGCCAGCCTTTCATACTCCTTTTTATCGCACTTGAAAACTTTATTTTTATGATGATGTATACCGCAATATATTTCACTTTCCTTGTTTTCCGATGAAAAATTGCCTTGTATGACCGCAAATTCCTGTTCGTACTTTATATTTTGAGTATCTACCGGGTTAAAATAACTTTTGCAAAGGCAAAGGTAATGAATGGCATCGAGCAAATTGGTTTTGCCGGCACCATTGTTTCCCACAAAGCAATTGATCCGGGGAGAAAAAAACAGTTCAGCCCCTTCGAAGTTCTTGAAATTTACCAATGAGATGGATTGCAGATACATAAGCCTCGCGAAAACACAAAGGTAATCATTTCGCGCTCCGTCCACATCAACTTTCAGGGCGAATTGTTATGCAGTTCGCACTTATTTTTATATATTTAAAATCGTAAACTAACCCTGACCTGATCGATGATTACCTCTGGCAACAAGCGTATATTTATCACTACGTGCTTCTACCTTTCCTGCTTTCTACCATGCTTCTATTCAGGCGCTTCCGCGCAAACCGACAAACAAAACATCAAGTTTAGCAGTCTTAGTATTAAAGATGGCCTGTCGCAGAGCTCTCCAAACTGTATTTTTCAGGATTCCCGTGGTTTTATATGGATAGGAACGGAAGATGGACTGAATAAATATGATGGATACAATTTTACAGTGTTTAAACCCCGCCCTGATGATCCATTCAGTCTGAGCTCTTCCCGAATTCTTTCTATTGCCGAGGACAGCCGGCAAAATCTGTGGGTTGGAACTAACGGCGGAGGTGTTAGTAAATACGACCGTAAAAGCAACCGTTTTTATGTAATGGGAGCTAAAGGCAAAGACAGTCTTGTGCTCAACGGAGGTGCCATACACAGCATATTAACCCTTAAACCAGGGGAACTTTGGCTTGGATCAAGTCAGGGACTGGCATTATTGGACGATGCCTCCGGAAAGTTCATCAACCTTTCCGATAACCACACGGAACTGTTAGCCCTTGCTGCTATCCCTGTCAATGTGCTGTTATCACATTCCGGTTACATATGGATTGGCACAACGCAAGGGCTTTTCCGATATGACACATTGCAGAAATCTGTCGGTCAGTACCTCAACAACCCGTTTGACGAACAGTCGATCCCGGATAATGACGTTACAGCACTTCTGAGCGATGATAACGGCAATATAATTATAGGAACCCGCAGGGGATTGGCACTGCTAGACATAAACACCGACCAGCTGACCAGAATGCCGCTCAGCCCGCAAACCAATGGAACGGGTTTTCCCGGGATCAAATCCTTGCTGTTTGATAACGATGGAGAACTTTGGATAGCCACCAATGCATACGGGTTGTACGTTGGCAATCTAAGCAGTGGAGCTTTTACCAACTATACCTATAATCATCTGAATCCATACAGCATTCGCAATAACGAGATTCTTTCGCTGTTTAAAGATCAGTCGGGCATCATTTGGGTGGGAACTAACGGAATTGACCGGTACAACCCCAAAAAGGACAAATTTGCCCTGTACGATTATGTACCCTATAGCAAGGAGCAACTGGTATTCCGCAACATACATCCGATTTATCAGGACCCCTACGGAGTACTTTGGATCGGATCCAAATCCGACGGCCTGCACCTTCTGAACCGTAGCGAAAAAACCTATCGTCGCTATTTAAAAGGTGAACCTTTACCGACCGGGTTATCGAGCAGCAAAATAAGGGCTATCCATGAATTTCCCGAGGGCGTGATGTGGGTGGGTACCGAAGATGCCGGGTTAAATAAGGTGTTGCTTAACGGACAAAGAATACCTGTTCAAGTAGAACATTACCTGCATATACCAGACAATCCGAAATCGATTTCCAGCAGCAGAATTTATGCGCTGCTTGGAACTGAAGATGGTAAACTGTGGATTGGAACTGATAATGGCCTGACGATATTGGATCCGGAAACCGGTGACTGTAAGCAATACCTGCCCGACGGAAAACCTGGAAGCATAAGTAATACAACTGTTTATGCCATTTTTGAAGATAGCCGGGGTATTATTTGGCTGGCAACCGATTTGGGCATTAATAAATACCTGCCTGATAAGGATCAGTTTGAACAAATCGTGCATGATCCGCAAGATGAAAACTCGCTTAAACACAATGAAATTCTTTGTTTCCACGAGGATAAGGACGGTAACCTGTGGATTGGCACTTATGGTAAAGGCGTCGACAAATTCAATCCTGCCAACGGAAGTTTTACACATTTTACAGCCATACCTGAACTCACAACAGCTGTTATTTACGGTATTCTGGACGATGAGAGCGGAAGGTTGTGGATGAGTACCAACAATGGACTGCTACGATTCACCACGGAAACCGGCGAGGTAAAACAGTTCAGTATTGAAGATGGGTTACAAAGCAACGAGTTCAACGGTACTTCATACTTTAAAAGCGCATCAGGTGAGCTGTTTTTTGGCGGACAGTATGGATTTAACAGTTTTCACCCCAATGCCGTTCAGATCGATACCATTGCACCCAAAATAGTGCTTACCGACCTTCAGGTACTTAATGTTTCTGTAATTCCCGGAGAGGACTCGCCCATCCGCAACCATATCAGTGAAGCCGATGAAATATTGCTGAACCGGCGGCAAAACAATTTTACCCTGTATTTTTCAGCCCTTCATTATGCCAATCCATCCATGAACAGGTATAAATACCGGCTCGAAGGGTTCGATAAAGAATGGATTGATGTGGGAACAAAAAGATTCGTATCCTACACAAATCTTCCATACAAAACCTATACCTTCAGGGTTATTGCCTCAAACAGCGATGGAGTGTGGAACAATAGAGGTCTTTCAGTAAAAATAAGGGTAAAACCTCCTTTCTGGTCAACCGTATGGTTTAGAATTTTAGCTGTAATAGCACTGGCAGGATTAATTTATTTTTATGTACGCCGAAAGATAACCGCAGCGGCACGTCAAAAAAGGCTGCTTGAAGAAAAATTCGAGGCCAGCTCAAAGGAACTCGAGGACGCCCGACAAAAACTTGAGCAACAGCATGCCGAAATTGTTATTCAAAAGAGAGAACTGATTCAACGACAAAAGGATCACGAAAATCTTTTGTGGTTTAACCAGGGTCTGGGACTATTTGCAGACATGATTAGCAAAAACCGGAGTGACCTTAGGCTGCTTTGTCACGAAGTGATCGAAAAGCTAGTTGAATATGTAGAAGCGCAACAAGGAGGCATTTACCTTTTGCGGGACAGTGAAACTGACGAACAAGTGCTTGAACTGACAGCGCATTTTGCTTACAACCTTTCACGAATAGAAAAGACCTTTATGGCTGGGGAAGGCTATATCGGAACGTGTTTCAGGGATAAGGAATTTCTCGAGATCGACAACCTGACTGATAATTATGCCGAATTTCAGTCGGGTTTAGGTAAGGTTGGTCTGAAACACCTGGTCCTGGTGCCGCTGAAAGTAAACGAAGAATGCATTGGCGTGGTTGAAATCGGCTCGTTCAAAAAAATAAAAGGTTACCGTAATTCTTTCATCGAGAAATTAATGGAATCCTTTGCAGCCACCGTCCACACCGAGATTGCGAACAACAAGCTGAAGGTACTGATTGACCGCACCACTGCCCAGGCTAAAGAACTGGCCGAGAACGAGGAACAGATGCGGCAAAACCTTGAGGAAATGATTGCCACACAGGATGAAGCATCACGCCGCGAAGACGAACTGATTAAATTTGCCGAGGAATCTGCAACACGCGAAGAGATGCTCAACCAGGAAATTGCACAGCTAAAGCAAAAGCTTGGGGAATTCAGCAGCCAGGAGAACTAGGAAAGCTCCTGCACGAGCAAATCTCTGCCCGTTTTCAGATCGGCTTTTTGTTGGGTGGTCAGATCGGGGTATTTAAGATCCAGTTCCCGCATACGCTGTAGGATGATTTCGGCGACTACCAGGCGCATAAACCACTTTTTATCTGCCGGAATAATATACCAGGGCGCCTGTGAGGTAGAAGTGGCCCTGATCATTTGTTCGTATGCCTCCTGATAATGATCCCACATTTTGCGCTCCTCGAGATCCGCCAGTGAAAATTTCCAGTTCTTATCGGGCTGTTCAATCCTTTTCAAAAAACGTGTTGCCTGCTCCTTTTTGGAAATGTTTAGGAAGAATTTGATTATGGTTGTTCCGTTGCGGTGAAGATGTTGTTCATGTTCGTTGATACTTTGGTAGCGATGCTCCCAGAATTTATCATCAACTGACTCCGGTGTTTCAACATCAGGTAGATGTTGCCTGATCAATAAGTCGGGATGGACCCTTGTCACCAGCACTTCCTCGTAATACGACCGGTTAAAAATACCAATTCTGCCCCTTTCGGGAAGCCGTTTTGCTGTCCGCCACAGGAACTCGTGATCGAGTTCCTCTGCCGAAGGTTGTTTGAAACTGTATACCTGGCAACCCTGTGGGTTAACTCCCGACATAACATGTTCGATGGTACTGTCCTTACCTGCCCCGTCCATGGCCTGAAAAATAAGCAGTACGGCATGGGAATTGCCGGCATATAGTTTTTCCTGCAAAACCTGCATTTCTTCAACATACTTTTTCAGCCATTCTTTTGCCTCCCCCTTGTCTGAAATATCCCCTGTATTATCAGTGGCATAGTCTTTCAACGAAGTAAACCTGCCCGGTTCGGCCATGAATTGTTTTATGTTCATCTTTTTAAATTGAAAGTATTAAAGATAATGAAACTGTTTATTATTTGTTGATATAAAGAGTCCTTAACGTTTGTTAAAACGGACAGATCGCGGGGTAATTTTTGTATCTTTACGCGCCTGTTTAATAAGTTACTTTTTAAGCAGCATAATTATTGTATTAGATTAATTTACAGAAAGATATTTTCTCATGAGTAATAGTGAATTAGAAAACAAGCCCCTGACAAACGGAAAAAATACGAATGACTATTCTGCCGACAGCATACAGGTCCTCGAAGGACTTGAAGCTGTCCGTAAGCGTCCTGCCATGTACATTGGTGATATCAGTGTAAAGGGATTGCACCATTTGGTTTATGAAGTAGTGGATAACTCTATAGATGAGGCTCTTGCAGGTTTCTGCAATAATATTGAAGTATGCATTAACGAGGATGGTTCTGTAACAGTAAGCGATGACGGACGCGGCATACCGGTGGAAATCATGGAAAAGGAAAAGCGTTCGGCACTTGAGGTTGTACTCACTGTGCTGCATGCCGGAGGTAAATTCAATAAGGATTCCTACAAGGTATCGGGCGGTTTGCATGGTGTTGGCGTCTCCTGCGTGAATGCCCTTTCAATACATTTTACGGCTGTGATTAAGCGAAACGGAAAAAAGTACCAGCAGGAATTTGAAAGGGGAAAACCGCTGTATCCTGTTAAAGAAGTCGGCTTAAGCGAAAGTACCGGCACAGAGATCACCTTTAAACCCGACTCAGAAATTTTCATCACCACCGAGTATAACTTTGAGATATTATCGTCTCGTCTTCGCGAGTTAGCCTTTCTTAACAAGGGCATCAGACTGAAGCTAACCGACAAGCGCGAAGTCGAAGAAAATGGTAACGGAGGTCATTTCCGTGAAGAAGTTTTCTTTTCAGAAAAGGGACTTTCGGAATTTGTTACCCTGCTTGATGAAAACCGGGAGAAACTTACCAGCATCATTTATTTTGAGAATGTCAAAGCCGAAGTGCCTGTTGAGGTTGCCATGCAATATAATTCTTCATTCACCGAGAATGTGTTTTCTTATGTCAACAATATCAACACCATCGAAGGTGGAACACACCTGGCCGGATTTCGCAGAGGGTTGACCCGGACGCTTAAAACATATGCTGAAAAATCGGGAATGCTGGCCAAATTGAAATTTGATATCAGTGGAGACGATTTCCGCGAAGGACTTACCGCTGTTATTTCCATAAAAGTGGCCGAACCGCAGTTCGAAGGTCAGACCAAAACTAAACTTGGTAATTCCGACGTAATGGGATTTGTTGACCAGGCAGTTTCAGGTGCACTTTCCAATTACCTCGAAGAAAATCCGCGTGATGCCAAGGCCATTGTGCAAAAGGTGATACTGGCCGCACAGGCACGCCATGCAGCCCGTAAAGCACGTGAACTCGTCCAGCGGAAAGGCGTTTTGTCGGGTTCGGGATTACCCGGTAAGCTGGCCGATTGTTCCGACAAAGATCCGGTAGTAAGTGAAATATTTTTTGTTGAAGGTGATTCTGCAGGCGGTACAGCCAAACAGGGACGTGACAGGCATTTTCAGGCAATTCTGCCCCTGAGGGGAAAAATATTGAATGTTGAAAAGGCCATGCCACATAAAATATTTGAAAACGAAGAAATAAGAAATATTTTCACCGCACTGGGCGTTACCATAGGTACCGAAGACGACAGCAAAGCACTTAATCTCGAAAAGCTCAGGTATCACAAAGTCATTATCATGACCGATGCCGATGTCGACGGTTCGCATATCACCACGTTGATGATGACTTTCTTTTACAGGCATATGGAAGACCTGATAAAAAACGGACACCTTTACATTGCCACGCCCCCACTCTACCTTGTAAAGAAAGGCAAAACCGAAAAGTATTGCTGGACCGAAGATGAACGCCGTGCCCTGGTTGAAGAACTTGGAAAGGGCAAGGATGGCAGCGTACATGTACAGCGTTACAAAGGTTTGGGGGAAATGAATGCCGAACAGCTTTGGGAAACCACCATGAACCCGGCAAACCGTACACTGAGACTGGTAACCATCGAAAGCGCGGCTGAGGCCGACCGGGTTTTCTCGATGCTTATGGGTGATGACGTTCCACCACGCCGTGAATTCATCGAAAGGCATGCCCGTTATGCCCGGATTGATGCCTGACAGTAACAAATAACCCGTCCGGCACGTTAAACGGGTATGTTTAGAATGTTTCAAAAATTATACAGCATGATGCAAACACGCACCCGTCTTGCTTGTTTTATCCTTGCGCTTATGGTTTTCACTGCCTCATGTGAAAAGGAAGAAGGCACAGGCGGCACCAATTCCATTACCGGCAAGGTTTATGTAAGAGATTACAACGCAAACTTTACCATACTGGAGGAACAGTATACAGCAAAAGACGAAGATGTTTTTATTGTATATGGCGATGATGAGGTTTATGGCGATAAAACCTCTACACATCTCGACGGAACTTATCGTTTCGACTATCTTCGCGAAGGCAAGTACACCATTTATGCCTATTCCGAGGATTCGGCCAACTATCCTTCATCGGACGAGGTAGCCGTAATCCGCCAGGTAATTGTCAAGGGCAAAAAGAAGGAAGTGGTTGCCGCGCCTATTGTCATTCTCAAATAAAGCGTGAACAAGGTAATGAATAATCCATACCTGTATACCGCCAATAAATGGCTGCTTGCATTCAGCCCGGTTTCGCTCGAAGAGATGGACTGTGTAAAACTGATGGACCGAACTGACAGCAAGTTTATGTTGTCCTTCAATAAACTTGGCCCGGTTATCAACGCTGTACCCAATCTTTACAGGGTACTCACCATTGGGGACACTAAAGTTTTCAGTTACAGGACCGACTACTTCGATACGCCAAACCTCGATATGTTTATCGACCACCACAATGGGAAACTTAACCGGTTTAAAATAAGACAGCGTGAATACATTGAGTCGAACCTGAAATTTCTGGAGGTGAAATTCAAATCCAACAAAGGCAGGGTGATTAAAGACCGTATTGCTGAAGCCGATTCAGCCACCAGTGCTTTTAAGGGTTTTGTACAACAACATACGCCATATAGCGCCAGCGAACTCGATGTTAAAATCATCAACCGGTTTAACCGTTTCACCATGGTAGACAACAACCTGCAGGAAAGGGTGACTGTTGACTTTAACCTGTCGTTTACCGACCATTCACATAATCTTCACCTCGATGGCCTGGCTATTATTGAAGTAAAACAACACAAGGCCAACAAACAAAGCCATTTCATCAAAACACTCAAGGAAAACGGAATAAGGCCGGCTTCCATCAGCAAATATTGCCTGGGTATTTCAATGATGAACCAGGGGAAAAAATCAAACAATTTCAAGAAAACAATTAATGCGGTTAACAAATTAAGTCATGTTGAATTATCTGCTTAATATACAAGACTATACTTTTTTGGGACTGGATATTATTCATCCCGACAAATTCACCGAATTGCTGTTGCGTTTTACCCTGAACATGATTATGGTGCTGATCATTGTCAGGGTGCTTTACTACCCGGTCACCCGCCGGAAAGATTACCTGTTCAGTTTTATCCTGATCAGCGTGGTGATTTTTCTGTTGTGTTTCCTGCTTGAAAACGTTAAGCTGCAGATTGGTTTTGCCTTTGGGCTTTTTGCCATATTTGGCATATTGCGCTACAGAACCTTTGCCATTCCCATTAAGGAAATGACTTATCTTTTTCTGCTGATAGGCATATCGGTGATCAATGCCCTGGTCAACAAAAAAATCAGTTGGGCCGAACTTATTTTTGCCAACCTGGCACTGACTTTCTTTGTTTACGGTCTCGAGAAATTATGGCTGTTGAAGCATGAATCGTCGAAGCAGATTATTTATGAGAAAATTGATATGATTCATCCTCAGAAAAGGGTTGAATTAAAGAAAGAACTTGAGGAACGCACCGGGTTAAAAATCAACCGCATTGATGTAGGCCGGATTGATTATTTGCGTGATACAGCAAAACTCATCATATACTATTACGAGCAAGACAACCGCATCAACCAGGCAGACGAAAGCGATAATGCCTATGCTGAAGGTGATGATGACGATTAATCCCGGTTACCATTCATGAATACCCATTCGCGTAGAATTACGCAACTGACACTTTTACTGACACTGTTTTTGCCCTGTTTAAAAGCCCAACAGCGCGACTTCCAGGTTTGGCCGTCGGTAGGTTTAAATTTGGAAATCGTAAAAAACCTGGAGCTTGAAATTGAAGAAGAAGTCAGATTCCGCGAAAATGCGACCCTCATCGACAGGCAGGTTAACGACCTGAGCCTGAATTACCGGTTCAATCGTTATTTTAAAGCGGGTTTGAACTACCGGCTTGAAGCCCAATGGGTAAATGCAGATGATTACAACTGGAGGAACGGTTTTAGCGGAGACCTTTCGTTGCGGATGCAACCGGCACGCTTTACCCTGGCCTACCGCTTAAGGCTGCAATCTTTAAAAGTAGAACGCTTCCGAAACGAAACAGCCTTTTCAGGCGGTTACAGGCACAGGCATAAAATCGAAGCCGAATACGATATTCAAGGCGTCCCGCTGGTGCCATTCGCCTCGGGTGAGCTTTTTATTGAGCAAAAAACGGGCGCAGGTGCCGAAACATCAGCCTTAAGGCTTTGGATAGGATTGGAGTACAGATACCGGAAATTGCATCGTTTTAATATCAGGTATGGCATCGACCGTGAGTATAACCAGACCGACCCGTTAACCGCCTATTTACTTGCGTTTGGCTATTCGCTGCACCTTAAACGAGCCAAATAAAAAATAAACTTCGTTAATTCCTGCCTTCGTACTTCCGGGTAAGTTGTGCAATTAACGCAAGCTTGTATAAATCGAAGGCAAAAATGCCCGGATTTGAACCCAACAAATTGTGCATAACCGTGTTGGATATGAAATTATAAAAAAACAGGTAGATGCCGTCCAGGTGAAACTTACAAATCTTTTCGTATGCCCTTAAAAGCCGGATATCTGGTATGTCTTCGCGGTTAATTTTACCATCGTGTAACAGGGTTACCAGGTTTTCAATGGCATCTGCAGTTTTACGCAAAAATTCACGGGATATTTCCAACCCCTTATGAATAATTTGATTGCGGATATGTTTAACCGGGATACCATTTTTCTTCAACTCGAGCCCAAAAAGGGTATCCTCGTGACCATATCGGACAATACTCTCGTCAAAACGAACCTGTAGCATTACCGATTTAGGGATAAGAAAATTGTTGGTAGTAAATGACCGATAAGGATTAAGGTTTCTAATTTGTTCGGTAACTTGTTCCCGGGAAATACCATACAACCAGCGCAACAGATATTCGGGTTCTTCGGGAGGTTCCGAATTATACATGGTTCCGCCACAAACCACCAATTGCTGATCGCAAAATGACAGATAATTGGCAATGTACTGGTCAGAAGTTATCTCAGAATCGCAGTCGAGAAATAGCAGATTTGCATAAACAGCCATCTCTGCAAGGCGATTCCGGATCCTCGACCTGCCAATGTTCTTTTCGAGCTCGAAAAAGCGAACACCTGGCAATTTGCCAACATCCATGTTCTGACCG
>JAFGVG010000311.1 GCA_016938095.1 Bacteroidales bacterium | reverse complement strand
CGTGAGCGGAAGGTTGCGGGGTTCGTTTTGCGGCACATAGCCCATATGTCTGGCGAGTGTTTCGGGACGAATCGACGGCAAGGTTTGCTCGTCAATCAGCACGGTGCCTTTTCGGATTTTCAGAATGCCGTTGATGCACTTGATCAGCGTGCTTTTTCCCGAGCCATTGGGACCCACCAGGGCAACAAAATCACCTTTGGCAATCGATCCGGTTACGCCCGATAGTGCAGGGGTTCCGTTGTAGCTGAATTCTATGTCGTGTATGCGTATTTTCATTCCTGTGCGGTAAAATTACGACCAATAATCTTTTCCCATACCCTTAATCAGTAAAAACAAAAACAATGGGGCACCTATAAAGGAGGTCAGGATGCCAACCGGTAAAATCACCGGTGAAATGACCGTACGCGCAAGGGTATCGGAAAGCAGCAGAAACAGACCCCCGAAAACCGCCGATGCGGGTATTACAAATTGTTCATCGCCCCCTGTTATGCGGCGGACGATATGCGGAACCACCAGTCCAACAAAAGCAATGATGCCGTAAAAGGCCACAACCACCGAGGTGGCAAGTGAAGCGGTTACCATACCCGTTAATCGCACACGTTGTACGTTCACCCCAAGGCTCCGGGCATGTTCGTCACCGGATTGCAGTGACCTGTAATTCCAGCGCTGCCATAGAAAAAACAACAGCAACGGGATAATCACGATGGTAATGATGATCACTTCCTCCCATGATCCCCTGCCCAGGTCTCCAAAGGTCCAGAAGACGATGGATGCCAGCTGAACCGAATCGGCAAAGTACTGCATGGCGGAAATGCCTGCACTGAACAATGAACTGATGATGATACCCGACAAGATGATGATTTCGGGCGTGGCCCCGCGGTACCTGGCCAGGAGCAGTATTACCAGAACACTGCCCAGACTCCATATAAAGGCCGAACCTGCCACCACATAAGGATTTTCAATTATCACTGCATCGTGCGAGCCGCTGTAGCTGCTTCCTGCTCCCAGCACAATAATGGCAAAGGCCGCACCAAAAGCCGATGCACCTGATATACCCAGGGTAAAAGGCGAAGCCAGCGGATTACGCAAAATGCTTTGCATAACAGCACCCGATATAGCCAGGGCAGTACCCGACAATATACCGGCAAAAATGCGTGGCAACCTGATGTGTAAGACAACCTGCGAAGAAATGGCGGGTGCGTCTCCGGTAAAAAGTCCGGCTATATTGCCTAAAGTGATATCGGCTGTACCCGATATAAGCGCAATTAGCGCGAGCACAACCAGGGCAAACAGGCTTACCGCGATAAAAACCGTTCGTTTACGGGTATATTGTTTATAGGTGTTAATGATTTGTTGTGGCATTACCATTCATTTACCGGAAGGTTTCTGAAACCAACCGAAGACGACATCACCTGCTGATAAATATTTTTCCCCAGGAAAGCTTCCAGTATTTCACCCGTTTTGGAAGCGATATCGATATCACCAAAAGCTTCGGGATAAAGTACTTTGCCTGCATACCAGGCATTGGCCAGCACCAGTTCGTAATTGGTGGCATAGTTGTTATATGGAAGCACACTATATACCCGGTTGTTTCGGATGGCGGCAAGTCCTTTTTTTAAAGGACTGTTACCCGAAAGGTCGTGGCGGATAACGTCGAGTCCCGATTCGTCGAAAAACAGCACATCGGGATCCCACAGCAGCAACTGCTCTTTGTCGATATACGTTCCTTTTACTTGTGAAACAAGCCTTTTATCGATTTCCGAGGCTGCATTGCGCGCGTTAACGAATGTGAAAGGCGGGTAGTACGCCTGGGTGGAATTGATTCCATGAGCTCCGCTGTAGGCAACTCCGCCAACATATACGAGTGGTTTTAAGGTATCGTTAATACAGTCGGTGCGGGTATTCAGCTCTTCGATGGATTGGGTGATATAGCCGATTAGTGAATCAGCACGGTGTTCCCTATGCAAAATCTTGCCAATGAGTCGTAAGGAGGTAAATAAGGTATCCCGGCTTGTGCCTATTTCGTTGCAAATGAGCGCCACTACCGGAATGCCTGTTTTTTTCTGCAAGGCATCGGCATTGCCCGTTGTGGTAAAGGTGATAAAAATAACATCGGGACGCGTATTAACAATCAGTTCTGCATCTCCGCCCATGTAAGGTCCAATGACCGGCAAATCGGCAAGTTCCGGCCAGGCCTGCATATAAGGACGGTTAAGATCTTTTTCATTCTCTTCAATACCTGCAATCATATCACGGGCGTTCATATACACCAGCAGGCGCAGCGCACCGGCTCTTATTCCGACTATCCGGCTGATTTGTTCCGGTACTTCCACCTCGCGTCCCAGCATATCGGTAATAACCCGTTTATTGCCACCCGTATCAGGCCCATTGTTTGAACAGCCTGATAACAACAGGTAAAGCAAGGCAATATAAAATAGTTTTCCGGTCATGGTTTCATTTTAAAAAGCAAAAGAAAGCCGCACGTTAATCAATCTGCCGGGAGAGATATACTCCATGGTTTCCATATGCCGGTTGTCAAAAACATCCTGAATGTCCAGTGCCAGGTTCAGGCAATTGAGCAATGGTTTCGACAGTTGCAGGTCGAATGTAAAATAAGGATCAATTTCTTTGGTATTTTCGTCATTGGCATACTGCGCACTCTTGTACAATGCCATCAGTGAAAAATGCAGCGGCTTCCCGCTCCATTTCACCACCGCGGAAGCTTTATGCTTTGGAACATATTTCAGGTATTTGTTTTCCAGATCAGGGCGCTCATCAAATGCATCAATTTTTGATTCGCTATAGGTGTACCCTGCGGAAAGGCTTAGATTTTTCAGCACCGGGTAGTTAATCTCCAATTCAACTCCTTTCATGGAAACATTGGTAACATTTTCGCGGCGGTAAATGGGACGGTTACCATACAGGGTGTTACCTGTGGCTACATAATACAGGAAGTCTTTGCCTTTGGCCAGGTATGCCGAAACAGAAATCTTCATCCGGTCCACCGGAAACAGGTCAACACCTGCTTCGTAGTTGTTCATGTATTCGGGTCCAAGCTCAGGATTGGCATATTTGGGCCCTACCCACATCCAGCCTGTACGGGTAAGGTCGTCTAGAATGGAAGCACGGAATCCTTTTGCATAGGAAACATAGGCGCTGACTTCGCGGATGAAATTAAACCTTAATCCCAGTCTTGGAGAGAGCGAAGTCCAGGTGTGATTTTTGAGTTCGGGACTTTCTTCCCATGGGGTTGTGGTATAATAGTCGCCATCGGAAAACCTTACCCGGTCGAATCGCAAACCGGCAACCAGCCTGATTTTATTATTCAGCAAACCCAGCTCATCCTGCGCGTAAACTGCCATAGTTACTATTTTGCCCTTGTTTGTCACCGTGTCATACGGACTGGTTTGGTAATAATCGCCACCTGAAATGCTGCCCGTTTTGTATTCAATTCCTCCTGCAAGGGTGTTGTTGGTTCCGAGTTCCCGGCTGAAATTCAGCAATCCACCAGCTTCTTCGCGGTAAGCATCCACATCGTAACGGAAGTAACTGGTACCTCTGAAACCTTCGTTTACATCGTAGTAGTGTTCCATTTGGTAAAAAGCACTGGCATCGTAATGAAATTTGCCATCACCGCCCTGCAACATACCCCTGAACAGGTTGGTATTGAAATTACGATAAACGCCATCGGGGGTGTAAACCTGGTAGCCTTCGCCCCGTTTATCGCGGAAAACATCGTACTGCAATTCCCATTTTAACCAGGGATTACGGTCCATGCCGGCCCTGGTTGAAAGGCCTATGGCTTCAAGCGGTCTGTCGGTATCATAAGGTGTCTTTTTTTCCGGCAGCACATTCATATATCCATCACTCTGCTGGTAAAATTCCGAAATCACCGCATAAAAGTCTTTGTCGGTTCTTATGCGCAATCCCAAATCCTGCCTTACCGTATTAAATGTTCCGTAACTTACGCCTCCTGTTATCTCCTGTGGCTTTGACGGTTTGCTGGTGATAATGTTAATTACGCCACCCATGGCATTGTTACCATATAAGGAAGACCCGGGGCCCTTGAATACCTCTATTTTTTCGATATCGAAATAATTAATCCGGTTCCAGTTCACACCGCCTTCGTCCGATGTGTTGATGGGAACGCCATTCATCAGCACCAGGGTTTGAGACTGCTCATCACCCGACAAACCGCGCAGGGTTACCATGGGACGCATGGAATAGATACCGGCTGAACGGTTAACATTGATACCGGGGACAAACCGCAGGATGTCATCGACCTGTTGTGCCGGACTTGACGCAATTTCAGCAGCGCTTAAAATGGAAGCCCTGGCCGGAATTTCGGTGAGGTTGCGCTTGGTACGGGTTGCTGTCACAAAGGTTTCATCAAAGGTAATGGTATCTTCTGCTGGTGATTGTGCAATGGCTGATGCAGTGAATAATACCTGAAAAAGGCATAAGGTCAGCAGTAAAAAGAATGAGGTTTTTTTCATGAAAATGTTTACTGGTGGCACGATATTTATTTTAGTAACACCAGCAAATATAATGGATTTTTCTTACCAGAAATAACAGAAAGACATAAATCGGGTTACCGCATGACAGTCTGCAGCAAAAGGGACTTCTATGTCGTTGGTCGGTAATTGAGTGCTATTAGCCGTTAGCTATTAGCCATTGGTCAACAGCCAACAGCCAAAGGCTAATTACCAATTACCAAAAGCCAATAGCCAACGGCCAACAGCATCTTTATTACTAAGGTATTTGTCCGCTATCTTCTTTGGTTGTATATTTAAAAAATCAAACAAAGCGGTTTTAATTGCTATTTTACAGGGTAATTATTCTCTCACAATGCCTCTCAAATTTTTTCAGCTAAAGGGCTTACCGGTAATGCTGATTTGCATAATAGTCATGCTTCTGTTTTCATGCCGCCGGAACAGCACAGATAACCATTCTTCCCGGGCCGTTTCGCCCTGCAATTACGATACTACAGGTTATCGATTTTATGAAGCCTATCAGTACGATTCTGCATTGTTTTACTTTGGCAAAACACGGCTATGTTTTCAGCAAAAGAACTTGTCTGAAACGGATAATCCACGCTGGTTTGGAAAAAACTTTCAGTATACCGCCGATGCCTGGTATGCTGCCGGCGATTTCGACAGTGCTTTGCAGTATTACCGGCAGGCTGCGCGTTTGTACCAGGGGGTGGGCGATTCCCTTAAATATTCCGAGAATCTGAATTCTGCAGGCATTTGTTATGCCATCATGAGCAAATACGACTCCGCTGAAAGTGTTATGAAAAGGGCAATAGCCATTGAAGAAAAGATGGATTCTTCAACAGGACTTGCTGATCTTTACCAGAATATGGGTATTGTTTACAGCGATCAGGGCAAGATTGAAGCAGCAATTGATTATTATTTCAAGGCTTTTTCTTTATGTGAAAAAACAGGTGATTCGACGGGGTATGTCGATATGAGCAAATGCCTGGCCGATCTGTATCTGAACAATAAAGATACCCTGATGGCAGAAAAGTACTTGAACAAGGCATTGTCGTGGGTTACGCCATTTACCGAAAATGTTACACTTGCCGGATTGTATTGTTCCCTGGGTGAGTTTGCCTTTTTCAAAAGGCAATATAACCAGGCTCTCAACTGGTTCAACCAGTTGGCCGAACTTAGCCGGAAAACAGGTTACAAACGCGGACTGGCGGCTGCTTATTCAAACCTGGCCAGCTACTGGCAGGTGATGAAAAACTATGACCTGTCGGTTTCTTACCACCGGCAGGCGATTGAACTTGACAAGAGCCTTGATAACCAGTATGGCGTGGTTGATTCACAGGTGTTACTGGCTGAAGTTTATTACGAATCGGGAAAGTATCATGAGGCCATTGCGGTATTGCAGGAAGCGCTGGATATCACAACGGAACATGAGATAACAGACCAATTGCCTCCTGTTTACAAAGGCATGTATGAAAACCTGAAAGCTTTGCGCAGGTACGATGCTGCCTTGCAATACCACGAATTATATCTGACTGAAAAGGAAAAGCTCTCAGGTGTCGAAATGCAGGAAAAGATCCGGGATATTGAAGCCCGATATGAGAATGAAAAGGCCTTGCGCAGTATTGAAAAACTGAACCAACAAACGCTGTTCCAGCAGCAAAAGATCCGCTCGAGAGAATATTTTTTATGGATGTCGGCCGGGTTGCTGTTGGTAATAATGGCGCTTTTCCTGTTAATGATCAGGCAACATAAGCTCAAAACAAAACTGGAGCAGATCGACATGGAACAACGTTTATTACGGGCACAGCTCAGGCCTCATTTTATATTCAATGTACTCAATTCCCTGAAATACTACATACAAACAGGACAAAACGATCCGGCCCTTACGCATTTGTCGAGTTTTGCCCGACTGATGCGTAAAACCCTGTATCAGACCAGTCAGGATGAGGTTTCGTTACAGGATGAACTGGATGTGCTGCATGATTACCTGCTGCTTGAATCGACCAAATTTGGTAACGAGCTGACCTATGCTGTTGAAGTAGACAAAGAAATTGATGCTGCTGCCTTTAGTATACCTCCGATTATACTACAGCCTTTTGTTGAGAATGCACTCGTTCATGCGTTTAAGGACAAGCAGGGTGAAAAAAAGATCAGGATAGCGGTTGGTTTATCGAGCTTTCCCGGTGTGCTGAACATAGCAATTTCCGACAACGGAACAGGTATGAATGTAGATAGAAAGCCAGGTCATAAACAATCTATGGGAGGTGCCATTACTGCCCGCCGGTTAACCTATTTCAACAAGGTCAATGGGTTTTCCGGTAAAGCTGTTGAGGTAATTTCAAACGAACAGCTTGGGCAGTCTTCAGGAACTGTTATACATTTGCACATTGCCCGGAAAAAGCAAGTGAACCATGATAAGGACCATAATCATTGACGATCATCCCCATGCCATTGCTTCGTTGGAAGCCGAACTGGCAGCGGTAAGTGTGGACGTTGAGGTGATTGCCTCGGCCACAAGTCCTTCCGAAGGATTCAGGCTGATCAATGAAATGTTGCCTGACCTGGTACTTATGGATATTGATATGCCGGGGATGACCGGCTTTGATTTGCTTGCGCATTTCCCAAATCCTGCCTTTAAGGTGATTATGGTTACAGCCTTTGAGGATTTTGCCATTAAGGCTTTCAAGGCCAATGCACTCGATTATCTGTTAAAACCGGTTGACCGCGACGACCTGATCAGGGCGCTTAATAAATACAGACAATCCTCGAGGGAATCAAACGTTAAACAAGATGGTTCGCAACACGCGTTTAGCCGGTTGGCAATACCTTATAACGGTTCGGTGATATTCCTGAATACCGCCGACGTGTTATACTGCGCTGCTGAGGGCAGCTATTCAAAAATTGTGGCCATGGGGAAATCCTATGTTATTTCGCGTAACCTGAAGGAAACCGAAACTTATCTGCCTTCTTTTTTTTGCCGTATTCATCATTCACACACCGTTAACCTCAATCATGTAGTGAAGTACACCCGTGGCGAAGGCGGTTATGTTACCTTGTCCGATGGTACCACCTTATCGGTGGCACGAAACCGGAAAGACACGTTATTGTCGCGCCTCGAAATCCGGTAAACCGTTACCGGCAAACCCTTTCTGCAAGTTACAAAACCAGGGTCGTCAAGGGCAAACTTTGGCAATCATTCACCATGGTTATTGCGTTACATTGCACAAACACCACGCCCGCTAAACAATGGTTTGTTAAACCTGAGGATGCTGTGTTTTTGCGGGGAAACCACTATCCTTAAAAAATTTTACAGCTATGAAAAACCTTTTGTATGTATTGATGATTGTTTCAGTTGCAATGACTGCCTGTTCCAAGGAAGGTCCCGAAGGCCCCGAAGGGCCCCAGGGCATTCAGGGTGAAACCGGACCTGCCGGTGCCGACGGTTCGGTGATTATTTCAGGTGAAGGCACTCCTGCCGTTTCGCTGGGCAGCGAAGGGGACTACTACCTCGATAAAACGGCCGTTATGCTTTATGGCCCTAAAACCGCTTCGGGATGGGGGACAGGACTATCGCTGCAGGGCGAACAGGGCGATCCGGGCAGTCAGATACTGGCCGGCGACGGTGAACCCGACGGCACAATGGGTATAATTGGGGACTACTATGTCGATACCACCAATTACCTGTTTTATGGACCCAAACACAGTGTTAACGATTCAAGGCTTACATCCTGGGGCGGGGGACTTCAGCTTGGCTTCCCGGCTGAAAGTTACATTTTTACTGACCCGTATGCATTTACGGTGAATTATGCTATTGGCGCGTTGAAAATCCCACAGGAAGACTGTAATCTTAACGATGAGGAGATTGAAAGTGCATTAATACTTGCTTATATAAACGTGGGTAATACATGGTACTTTGCCACTGGCGAAATCAACCAGCCAGCCACTTATAAAGCGAAGTTTTGGGTTTCAGCCGCCAATAATGGGTGCGCTATCTACCTCCAGCAGGTGAACGGAACAAATTGGACATCCCAGGCTGCTTTTGAGGGGGCAACCAATATATCAAAAATTAAAATTATTGTGATACCTGCCAGTAAGGTGGAAACCATAAGTGCGCTGCCGGATAAATCTTACCCGCTGGTGATGAGTGTTTTGAGCAACAATGCCTGTAAGTAACGCGTACAATAAAAATTACCTTATGAAGAATTTGTTGATTGTACTTTTAATGGCCGGTTTATGCCTGGCATCGTGTACTGATGATCCCGAAAACATTCCTGCCAATAACGGAAATGTTGTTTATATTACCGATGACATCACCAGCGCAGCTACCTGGTATGCCGATTCGGTTTATGTTATCAGTGATTATGATTTTTGGGTGGAGGCATCGCTTACCATTGAACCGGGAACAGTGATCAAGCTGGGGCCGGGTGGAAAATTCATCATGGTTGCAGATGAAGGACATATTAATGCCAGTGGAACCGAAACAGAACCTATTGTATTTACCAGTGTCAAGGACGATGCCTTTGGCGGCGATGACAACCGCGATGGCAGCGCAACAGTTCCTGTTCAGGGCGACTGGGGCTATATTTCACTTGCGTCGAACGCCAATGTGTTTTCATATTGCCTTTTTCATTATGGAGGCGATAATGCCTACAAATCGACCCTCGATATTGTTTCGGATCATAACCAGATAAATCATTGTGTTTTCAGTAAAAACGCGGGCGGTAAGTATGGCGATTTTTACTATGGTGCGCTTAATGCTTCCGATGCCGGGTCATCAAACCTGATCAAAAACAACACCTTTTATGGCAATAACCTGCCCTTATCGGTGAATTCGCTGATTGATATGGATAACTCCAATGTGTTTGCAAATCCACTCGATGCAAATGTCAGGAATGCCATGAATGGTATTTTTGTATCTGACGATTTCGGGATAACCGAAACGGTTAGCTGGCAGGAAACCGAGGTACCTTTCGTTATTCACGACAACGATTTCTGGATTGAGCCGGGTGGTGTGCTGACACTGGGGGCCAATGTTACCATGAAGTTTACTTTTGAAAGTTTTGTGGTGGTTGCCAATCCGGGAAGCTTTACCTACGGCACAGGATGCAGTTTTACTTCTTTCAGGGACGACTCGCGCGGAGGTGATACCAATGGTGACGGCACTGCAACTTCACCTTCAGACGGCGACTGGGAAGGTATTTACAGTGATCAGGCAATGGAATATTACAACTGGCCGGTAATATATTACGATAGTCATTAAAAAAAGCGGCCGAGGCCGCTTTTTTTATATGGTTATTTTTAATGTATCAATTGTTGCTTTTGTGATACCTGTACCTGAATTGGTAATTGTACTGGGCACCGTCTTTTTCGACGATCACTTCGCCGGAGCAACCGTTACCGTTGTGCTCGATAGTCATATTACCCCTGGCACTGTTGGTGATCTCCACCTTACCGCCTGCAAGTCCCCATTGGTAATTGAGGTTGGAACAACGAACATAAATAAGGGGTTCAACAATATCGCGACTGTAATTTTCGCCCAGCACATTAACTCCGCTGGCAGTACCAGTAACATAAACCGTATCGATCAGCGGGTTCAGGTGCCAGGCCCATTCGCGTACATGGCTGGCGGTACGCGTTACATAAGCATCGCCAAAACTTACTTTACCATTTACGAGTTCTACGTCGACCTCGAAGCGGTTTCGCTGGTTGAGACCAACAAAAGTAACCGTTCGGGTACCTTCAACCTTTGCGCCGTTAAAATAGAAATTGTTGAAGGTCATGATGTGCTGTGCGCCGGGAATAAACCAACGGTTGGTGAGCGTGATGACAATCTCTCCGGAACGGGTGATGGTATCGCCGTTAAATATTATGGAACAGCCATCGCCGAAGTCAATGGTAATCACCTTTGGAAAAGTGGTGGAATCGGGATGATCAACAGTAATCGTATAACAAATATCGGTAAAGGTTGATTTCAAACCGGGGTTCACATAATCATTGTCGTCGAGGGTTTTGGTTTCGGCAAGGACCAGGTTGTCCACTTCATCATAAACGGCTTCAACGTAAGCTTCATCCTGTGCCAGCGCAATATCGGTTTCGGCAATGGTGCCTTCATCGTTCTTTGAGCACGATTGTGTAAAAAAACCGATGGCAGCCACCAGCATTAATCCAAAAAACACACTTTTCCTTTTCATACATTTGAAGTTTAAATTTGTACTGTATACG
>JAFGVG010000310.1 GCA_016938095.1 Bacteroidales bacterium | reverse complement strand
GTAAATGTTTGACAGGGAGTCGAGGCGTCGCGAAACTTCCCGGTTGTCAAGGAGTTCGAAAACTTCACGGCTGTCGTCGCTCCGGCGGAACCGGTTATTGAGGTTAAGTTGCAGCTGGCTTTGCTTTCCAAGGGGTTCGGTATAGTTTAAATTGGTGTTGACCGTGAAGTTGTTGGTTGAACCATCGGTATACTGAAAATCCGGAACCGAATCAATGGTTGCCAAATCTGTGACATCGTTCCGGCGTTTGTCAAAGGATACGGAATTACGAACAGACAGGGTTCTGCCTTTTCTGGCAAATTTGTGACGCCAGGTGATGTCGTTACCCAGGTTATAGCCGAGATTATCCGACATGCTTTCCTCGATGGTTTGGGTTAGTAAGGATCCACCTGAGATGATTCCGTCGAACTGACTGCTGCTGTTATTGTTTTGCAGGCTGAAGCGGGGAACAATAATCAGAGAATTCATTGTATCGATGTCGTACTCAATGCGCAGGTTAGCGCGGTGATTATGGTTCTCGGAAAAGGAATAGGTGGAGTCGGTTTCGAACTTGCCATCTTCGATAAAGAGGTTTTCGGTATTACGGTTGGTAATCAGGGTGGTGGATGAGGTATTGTAAAAATAACTACCTGATACTTTTGCCTTTTTCCCCCAATTGTCAGTGTAATTGAACCCGAGCGAACTGTTTTTGCTGATGCCGCCCCATCCGCCATAACTTCTGCCGCCCCATCCGCCGCGACTGCTTCCACCACTTGTTGTCCCAATCAGATCCTGCATGGCAAAATTCTGCTGGTTAATGTTGTTGGTCATGCCACTGAAGGTAAATCTGCGCGGACCACTGAAAACATTCAGGGTTCCACCCACCAGGTATTTCGAATCGAAATCGGTGCCTCCGGTTAATTTTCCAAAGGAACTGTAATGGTTGTTTCGCTTGGTAATAATATTAATGGTACGCGTCGATTCTCCATCGTCGAACCCGGTGAGTTCGGCCTGGTCGCTCAACCTGTTATAGACCTGCACCCGGTCGATTACTTCGGCCGGAAGATTGCGTAAAGCCACCGAAGGGTCGTCGCCGAAAAACGGTCTGCCATCAACCAATACCTGCTGCACGTCTTCGCCCCTGGCTTTGACAGTGCCATTTTCAACTGTAATGCCCGGCATTTTTTTAACCAGGTCCTCGGCGTTGGCATCGGTATTCACCTTAAAGGCATCGGCAGTCATAACAGTGGTATCGCCTTTCTGAACGGCAGTACCCTGACCGGTTACCACCACCGCTTTAAGAACCTTACTTTCAACCGATAACAGGATAGTGCCCAAATCGGTCGACTGGTTTTTAAGGGTAAGAACCCTAGTTTCGCGCTGGTAATTTATGCTTTGAATGGTAAGCTTGTAACTTTTCTTCTTCAAACCGGTGAAGCTGAATTTTCCGTTTACATCAGAGGTGGTAGCCACCCGTTGCGTGGAGTCGTGCACATCGCTCAGGTATACATAAGCGCCAATAACCGGCTGATTATCGGTCTTGTCGGTTATCATACCTGTTACCCGGTAGCTTTGGGAAAAAGCTCCCGACAGGTTACCAACAGCCAGTATGCAAATGGCTAGAATGCGCAACGGACTGAACGGCCTGTGCTTATATGCTGGTGCAATAGTATTCATAATACCTGAGATTAACATGTTGGTTTATTGATTTGGCGAACCAAAAGTATACCAATGCATTGGCGGCAGCAAAAAAAATATACCAACCGGATGAATTAATAGACATAAGCTTTGGTGAATATTATTAGCTTATATTGCACCGGATGATTACTTTTACAACAACAACCAAAAAGGTGAAAAGTTATAACTGCTTTTTATGATTAAGAATGTATTGCTCATTGGCTTTGGCGGTTTTCTGGGAAGCGTGGGCCGTTACTACCTTTCGAAGCTCAACTTACGTATTGAATGGCTTTCGGTTCCGGTTGGCACGCTCAGTGTGAATGTCATAGGCAGTTTTGTCATCGGATTTTTGACCGGAATTGCTGCCAAAAGCGAATTGCTGTCAGCCGAATGGAGACTTTTTCTAATGGTTGGATTGTGCGGTGGGTTTACCACCTTTTCAACCTTTGCCAACGAGAACCTGATGTTGATGCACAACGGGCAGTTCTTTTCCATGTTTCTGTATACAGGCCTCAGCCTTTTATTGGGCTTTGCTGCTGTTTATCTGGGTTATGCACTGACTAATCTGTTATAGCCATGGAAACTTCCGAAAACAGTGTATTGAAGATTTACGCCAGTTCAACTGACCGCCTTGGTTCAAAGCTGTTGTATGAACATGTGGTTTGGAAGGCACGCGAAAAAGGTATTTCAGGTGTTACCGTTTACCGGGGCATAATGGGATATGGCAAAAGTAGCAGCCAGGTAAGTACATCAAGGTACTGGGAACTTACCGAAAAGCTTCCCATTACCATCGAACTGGTGGATACCACCGAAATGCTCGAACACTTTTTTCAGTTGATCGAGTCCGATCTGGTGAAAACCCGTAAGGGTTACCTGGTAACACTGGAACCGGTGAAAATATTGCTGCAGCGTCCTGGCATGAAAGCGGAAACGGATTTATAGGCTATTCAGATAATTGGCACAAAATGCGGCCATGTTCTCTCCGTCGATAGCCGATGAAACAATACCTCCGGCAAATCCTGCCCCTTCTCCCGCTGTAAAAAGATTGCTGATATGGGTATGGTTCCCTGTTTCGGGGTTTCGCGGAATACGTATCGGCGACGATGTGCGCGATTCCACTCCGACAATTACGGCATCACGCGAAAGGAATCCCCGCATGCGCGTATCGAATTTTTTAAAACCTTCCTGCAGGTTTTTCCGGACAAAGTCGGGCATCCACTCGTGCATGGGCGAATTGACGGTACCGGGCATGTATGAGCATACCGGCAGATCCTGAGATGACCGGTTACTGACAAAATCGGTTAGCCTTTGCGCAGGGGCCTTTTGGCCGCTATGTGCCAGTTTGTAGGCTTTCTGTTCCAGTAGCTCCTGTAGATGCAATGCTGCCAAGGCCTGCATGTTTTGGTATGAACGGTAGTCTTCGGGCAATACCTGAACCACAATACCGGAGTTGGCAAATGGTGAGTTACGTTTGGAAACCGACATGCCGTTTACAACAATTTCGTAATTGGCCGTTGCCGAAGGTACAATCTGACCACCGGGACACATGCAGAAAGAATATACCCCCCTTCCGTTGACCTGCTCAACCAGGTTATAGGAAGCTGCCGGTAGGTATTTGTCTTTGCGGCCGTGGTATTGGATATGGTTGATAAGTTCCTGCGGGTGTTCCACCCTTACACCCATTGCAAAGGGTTTGGCTTCGATGGTGATGCCCCGCGAATTAAAAAGGTAGTAAATATCGCGTGCTGAATGCCCGGTGGCAAAGATGTAAGCTGCCGCGGTTATTTTCTCATTCCGGTGTGTCAGCAGGTGGTTTATTTTACCGTGGGTAACGGACAAATCGGTTACCCTGGTTTCAAACCTGATGATCCCGCCTGCATTGAGTATGGTTTTACGAATGGAACTGATGATTTCGGGCAGTTTGTCGGAGCCGATATGCGGATGCGCTTCGTAAAGGATGTTTTTATCTGCACCATGCAGGTAAAGGATCTCGAGAATGCGGGTGATATCACCGCGTTTTTTGGAACGGGTGTAAAGCTTGCCGTCGGAGAAAGTACCGGCTCCGCCTTCTCCAAAGCAATAGTTCGAATCGGTTTGAAGTTCGTGGTTGTTTTCGAGCAGATCAATGTCTTTTTTACGCTCATGTGCGGGTTTTCCCCTTTCGAGCAGCAGGGGACGAAAACCCAGTTCAATGAGCCTGAGTGCTGCAAACAAACCGGCCGGGCCGGTTCCAACAACCACAACTTCGGGTTTGTTTTGCACCGGCTGGTAGCGGAACACATTCTCTACCGGCGAGGCAGGTTCTTCCCCTGAAAAAACTTCCACGGCCATGTTTATTTTTATCTGGCGTCCCCGTGCATCAACCGATTTCCGGATGATGCGAATGCCTGATATGGCGTCAGGGGGAATTCCGGCCGCCTGTGCGGCAATCAACCTGTACCCTTCAGGGGTATAAGCCTGCTCAGGGGTGAGTATGAGATTTACTTCTTTTTTCAACCGTGTTGGATGAGAAAGTAAAATTACTCAAAATGCACCGATATCATAAACATTCGTGAAAACAACTTATCGATGGTGTCGGTGAAAATGGCATCCTGGGGATCAGGGACAATGACTTCACCATTTTTGTTAATACTGGTCCGCAACACATTGGTCATACCTACCGAATATTTCAATTCAACCGTTACCTTAAGCTTGTATTCGAGGTAAAAATCCATACCGGCGCCAATTTCGTAATACATATCAAAGGGCTT
>JAFGVG010000309.1 GCA_016938095.1 Bacteroidales bacterium | reverse complement strand
ATTACCTATGGCATCAATTCGTTTTACAGCATTGGCAAGCGCCTGCAACAGAGAAGCCAAACCGTATGAAACAACCATGAAACCGGTTTCGGAGTATTTCGGCGTAAATGTTTTCGATAAAAAGAAGATGAGGAAATATTTATCAAACGAGGCCTACGATCATGTTATGGAAGCCATTGAAAAGGGTACCCGTATCGACAGAAAGATTGCAGACCAGATTGCTTCGGGTATGAAATCCTGGGCAGTTGAAATGGGAGCCACTCATTACACTCACTGGTTTCAGCCACTGACAGAAAGTACAGCTGAAAAACATGATGCTTTTATCGACTTTACGTCAGACGGCGATGTCATGGAATCCTTTTCGGGAAAACTGCTTGCCCAGCACGAACCTGATGCATCCAGTTTCCCGAGCGGCGGCATCCGGAATACTTTTGAAGCCCGTGGATATACTGCCTGGGATCCTTCGTCACCTGCCTTTATTATTGGAAACACCCTGAGCATTCCTACCATATTTGTTTCCTATACCGGTGAAGCGCTTGACAACAAGACTCCCCTGCTTAAAGCATTGCATGCAGTTGATAAGGCAGCTGTTGATGTTTGCCAGTATTTCGACAAAGACGTATCCAAGGTTATCGCCACACTGGGCGTGGAACAGGAATACTTCCTGATTGATGAGGCTTTGTATAACGCACGTCCCGACATTGTGCTCACCGGAAGATCCCTCATGGGACATGCCTCAGCCAAAGATCAGCAGCTCGAGGATCACTATTTCGGATCGATTCCGGAGCGTGTGACCGCATTTATTGATGAACTCGAGTTTGAAGCCTACAAACTGGGTATTCCCATTAAGACCAGGCACGACGAGGTTGCACCTAACCAATTTGAATGTGCCCCGATATTCGAGGAATGCAATTTAGCTGTTGACCACAATGTATTGCTGATGGACATGATGCGGCGTATTGCCCGACATCATCATTTTGCCATCCTTCATCACGAAAAACCTTTTAACCATATTAACGGATCGGGAAAACATTGCAATTGGGCACTGGCTACCGACACAGGGGTAAACCTGTTTTCACCGGGTAAAAATCCCAAAAGCAACCTGCAGTTCCTTACTTTTTTGGTGAACACGCTTAAGGCTGTACACAAGCATGCCGATTTGCTCAGGGCCAGCGTAGCTTCCCCCGGTAATGCTCACCGACTGGGTGCCAATGAAGCACCGCCCGCTATTATTTCGGCCTTTATTGGCAAACAGCTTACCGATATGCTGAATAAACTCGAGAAAAAGGTTTCGAACGACAAAATGACCCCCGATGAAAAAATTGAGCTCAAACTCAATGTAATCAAGGTGCCATCCATTTTACTCGACAATACCGACAGGAACCGTACGTCGCCTTTTGCCTTCACCGGAAATAAATTCGAATTCAGGGCAGTGGGATCTTCTGCCAATCCGGCTGTCGCCATGATTGCCCTCAACTCTGCCATGGCAGAACAACTTATTGAATTCAAAAAAGATGTTGACAAGCTCATTGCCAAAGATATCAAGAAAGATGAAGCCATTTTCCAGGTATTGCGGCAATACATTATCGATTCCAAACCCGTCCGCTTCGAGGGGAACAACTACAGCGAAGAATGGAAAAAAGAAGCTGCAAAACGCGGTCTAACCAATGTCAGCAACCCGGTGGAGGCCTTTGACGCTTACCTCACACCAAAGTCAAAGAAACTTTTCTCCTCGCTGGATGTGATGACCGACCGCGAAAACGAGGCGCGAACCCTGATCCGTTGGGATTACTACACCAAGCGGGTGCAAATCGAAGCCCGTGTACTGGGCGATCTGGTTATGAACCATGTTGTCCCGGTTGCTATCCGTTACCAGACCGAACTGATTGAAAACGTAAAAGGTCTCAAGGAATTATTTGGCGAAAAAGAGTATAAAGAACTGGCCGGCGCAAGACTTGAACTTGTCAAAACCATTTCGCAACATGTCAGTTACATTAAAGCCAAGGTCAATGAAATGATCGAAGCACGTAAAGTAGCCAATAAAATAGAAGACGAGCGCGAGAAAGCAATGGAATACTCCACCCGTATCTTCTGCTACCTCGACGATATCCGATACCACGTTGACAAACTTGAACTCATTGTAGACGATGAGTACTGGCCGCTCCCAAAATACAGAGAGCTGCTTTTTATAAGATAAAGACTCCTAAGGTTAGGGATTGGTTTATTTTCAGGGGCCGCTTGCAAAAGCGGCCTCGTTTTTTATCGGGTTGTTAACTCAACGGTCATAGCCTGTGCATATCTTCTTTTTACTATATTTGTTGATTGTGCTATTTTTGCATACGAATAATGATGTTTGACCGTTTATCCGTGTATAAAACCAGGAATACAATGAAACCTTTCGCATATCTGTTTATCCTGTTGCTGATTACTGCCTCGTCCTTTCCGGCATCGGCCCAGAACAAAAAGGCCGTTAAGGCTTATGCCACTTTCGATGCAGGTGAATATCATATTGCCATTGACCAATTCAAGGATGCCTATCAGAAAACAACCGACAAGAAAGAAAAGCTGCACATGGCATTTTACATTGCAGAGTGTTTCCGGCTTACCGACAACGCCCCGCAGGCTGCATTATGGTATGGAAAAGTGATTGCCAAAGACTACGAAAACCCGCTTTCGGTGCTGTATTATGCCGATGCGCTGAAAATGAACCAGAATTACGAGGAAGCCAAAGCACAATACCAACGTTACAAAGAGCTTGTCCCCGATGATCCGCGCGGTTCTGATGGCATTCTTTCATGTGATTTTTCCCTGCAGTGGATAGAGCAGCCCAACGGGTATGTTGTTGAAGAAATGAAGTTTATTAATTCAAAGTATAGCGATTACAGCCCGGCTTATGCCCGTTCGGATTATCAGGAGCTTTATTTTACCTCATCGCGTGACGAAACCACAGGAAACGCCGAGCATGGCGGAACCGGCCAGCAGTTTTCGGATATTTTCTTCTCGACCATGGATAAAAAGGGCAAATGGAGTACACCGCTGCCCCTTGCCGAACCCCTTAATTCGGAGGCAGAAGAAGGAACACCTGTTTTTACGGCTGATTATAATACCATGTTTTTCACCCGCTGCAATGTAAGCAAACGCAAAGCCTTGGGCTGCGAAATTTATACCGCCAAACGCGACGGCGACAAATGGTCAGATGTTGAATCACTCAGCCTCTCGGAAGACAGCGTTATCATTGCCCACCCTGCCGTATCGCCCGACGGAAGTACGCTCTACTTTGTATCTGATATGGATGGCAGCATGAAATCGCCTGAAGGCAAAAACAGCAAAGATATCTGGATGGTCACCTCCTCGGGATCGTCATGGGGAGAACCGGTTAATATGGGCGCACCCATCAATACCCCCGGCGATGAAGTATTTCCATACATGCACGCCGACGGATCGCTGTATTTTTCATCCGACGGACACATTGGCATGGGAGGCCTCGACATTTTCAAGGCCGTAAAAACCGAAGGCGGTCAATGGCAGGTAGAGAACATGAAACATCCCATAAATTCAGCAGCAGACGATTTCGGTATCGTTTTTGAAAAAGAAGTGGAAAGCGGATACTTTTCTTCGTCGCGCAAGGGAAAAACACTTGACGACATCTATTCCTTTATCCTGCCACCCCTCAGGTTTTCCATTGTAGGAGTGGTTAAAAACGAGAGGACTGATGAAATTATTCCCGATGCCGTAATCAAATCCATTGGTAGCGACGGCATTACGCTCGATACCAAATCGGGGCGCGACGGCTTATTCCGTTTCACACTGAAACCCGGAACCGATTATGTTTTCATTGCAGAAAAACCCGGATTCCTGAAAGGAAAGGAAAGGGAATCAACCAAGGGGGTATCGCAAAGTACTGAGTTTAAGACTGAGATTTACATGGCTTCCATCGAAACGCCCATTGAGGTGGAAAATATCTTCTTCGACCTTGACAAGGCCGAACTGAGGCCGGAATCAATGGTTTCGCTCGACAAGCTGGTGGAAACCCTCAACGATAATCCCAATATCGTAATTGAACTGGGTTCCCATACCGATTCACGCGCCTCCGACGCTTATAACAACGACCTCTCCCGCCGAAGAGCACAATCTGTTGTGAATTACCTTATCGAAAAAGGGATCGCACGCGACAGGTTGGTAGCCAAAGGATATGGTGAAACGGTTCCCAAAACGGTCGATAAAAAAGATCATGCTGCCTATTCATTCCTGACCGAAGGTACAGTGCTTACCGAAGCCTATATAAATGGTCTGGGCGATGACGACCGCATGGAAATGGCCCACTTCCTGAACAGACGCACAGAATTTAAGGTATTGCGTACCGATTACAACGGACAATAAGATCTGCTTTAATAGCTATTGGCTAATGGCTTTTAGCTCTTGGCTCTTGGCTCTTGGGGCTAATGGCCAATGGCCAACAGCTAACGGCTGAACCCGATATCGCTGGTTGACTCAACGTTGCTTTTGTTGCCTGCCCTGTCGGTGATGTAAAAATTGTACCGAATGGTATCGTAAGGAGGTGGCGCAAAATAATAAATTGTGACGCCGATAGTACCCTTGATGGTTTTATTCTGACCCACCCGGTCCATCCGGCCTTCGCTGTCTCTTAAAACCCGGTACCACCTGCCATAGGTATAAAAATCGATGGAATCATAGGTTCCGTCCACATTCTTCCGGTAAGGAATCATATAAAGATTGGCGGTATCGGCCCCGGATTCTCCCGGGTCTATTCCCACATTGGCATCACCGTCGGTAAAGGAAAATTCCAGCACACCTGCCGGAATGACAAATCCCATGGTATCGACATAACCTGGGGTATATTCCTGGAAACGTATCTCGGGGATGTCACTATAATCTTCTTCCCCCTCACAAGATGAAAAAACAAAGCTTGTGATCAACAAGCAACAGGCTATGCCGGCTAATGTACTCTTCATGGTAACGACCATTATTGTTTAAAAAACCACAAATTCCGGGCCACGGTTTTATTTCTCCCGCATGAAAACCTGTATGGGGACACCATTAAAGTTAAAGTGCTGTCGGATTTTGTTTTCAAGGTATCGCTTATAAGGTTCTTTCACATACTGCGGAAAGTTACAGAAAAAGGCAAAAGATGGCGCATGGGTTGGCAATTGCGTAACATACTTTATTTTAACATACTTGCCCTTAACGGCTGGCGGGGGGTAATCCTCTATAACCTTTAGCATAACCTCGTTAAGCAATGAAGTAGGTATCTTCCTGCGCCGGTTTTCAAAAACCAGCATGGCACTTTCAATTACCTTGTGTATACGGACCTTATTAAGTGCCGAAACAAACAATACCGGAACATCGCGGAAGGGGGCAATCTTTTCCATGATCTCCTTTTCGTAATCCCTTGCGGTGTTGGTCCCCTTTTCCAGGACATCCCACTTGTTAACAACAAGCACAAGACCTTTGTTGTTACGATGGATGATATTGAGTATGCTAAGATCCTGCGATTCGAGTCCCTGTGAGGCATCAATCATTAACAGGCAAACATCGGCATATTCAATGGTGCGTATCGACCGCATAACCGAATAAAACTCAATATTTTCGACCACCTTTCCCTTTTTCCGGATTCCCGCGGTGTCAACCAGGAAAAAATCGTAATTATACTTATTGTACCGTGTAAAAATCGAATCCCTTGTTGTGCCGGCAATGGGTGTTACGATATGTCGCTCCTCTCCCAGCAGGGCATTGATTAAGGTCGATTTGCCTACATTGGGCCGGCCTACCACAGCTATCCGGGGAAGTTCAGGCAGTTCTGCGGTCTCCTCTTTCTCGAAGAGATTTACAACCGCATCGAGGAGATCGCCAGTTCCACTTCCGTTTATCGACGATATTTTATAAAGTTCTCCCAGGCCCAGCGCATAAAAAATATCTGCTTCAAACTGCTGCATGTTGTTGTCGACCTTGTTTACCACCACCAGAACCTTTTTTTTACCTCTGCGCAGCAGATCAGCAACGGTTTTGTCCATGTCGGTAATGCCCTCGCGGACATCAACCAGAAAAAGTAATACATCTGCTTCTTCGATGGCCAATATCACTTGTTTACGTATTTCCTCTTCGAAAACATCGTTCGATCCTTCAACATATCCACCCGTGTCGATAACGGAAAATTCTTTACCGTTCCAGATTGACTTTCCGTAATTTCGGTCACGTGTCACGCCGCTGGTTTCATGAACAATGGCTTCGCGGCTTTCGATCAGCCTGTTAAACAAAGTCGATTTCCCAACATTCGGACGCCCTACTATGGCAACAATATTACTCATGCATTTAAAAGGTAGTCGTCAGCACTCAAAATCAATAGCTGACCGGTTTTGTTTAATATTTTTAATGTATTCGGCAACTGCAAGATGATCGGGGTGTTGCTGATAAGCTGCCAGGTCAGCCCACGAATTGAACTCACACACCAGCACGACATCGTAATTATCCGGAGGAGCCGCCGGTGAATTGAAATACACTTCGAGATTTACAATTTCCCTTATACTATCTTTCAATTCCAGCAGTCGTACTTTCGCCTCAGCCATACGCTCGAACTTCATACGGGGCGTTTCGCCTTCCCTGATGGTCCACATTACGATATGTCGTATCATATTCCGGTAGTATTTGAGCAAAGGTAATTAATATCCAAACCTTTTTAGTGCATTATCATTATTCCGCCAATCGGAGGCCACTTTAACCTGCAACCCCAGAAATGCCCGCTTCCCAAGGAATTTTTCAATATCAAGGCGGGCTTTTATACCGGTTTTCTTAAGCATTTCGCCCTTATGGCCAATAATTATACCCTTCTGTGTTTCGCGCATTACATAAATAATGGCATTGATCCTTACCATATCGTCCCCTTCTTTAAATGAGTCAATAACCACTTCGCATGAATAGGGTATTTCTTTCTTATAATGCAGGAAGATTTTCTCTCGGATGATCTCGGTTACAAAAAAACGTTCAGGCCGGTCGGTCAGTGAATCACTGGGATAATAAACAGGACCTTCAGTAAGATTTTTAAGTATAAGTTCGAACAAGTCGCCGGTTCCTGCACCATGCAAAGCTGCTATAGGTACAATAACAGCTGTGGGAAGTCTTTCATGCCATTGTTCTGTCAGCAGGGCTACTGATGATGCATCTGCCAGGTCGGTTTTGTTTATGGCAACAATTACCGGAACCTGCACCTTGCCCAGCTTGTTAATGATCTGTTCGTGCTTATCGCCGGTTTCTACCACATCGGTAACATACAAAATTACATCGGCATCGGTGATGGCTGTTCTTACAAAACGCATCATGTTTTCGTGCAACTTATACACCGGCTTTACAATACCGGGCGTATCTGAAAAAACCACCTGGAAATCATCGCCGTTCACAATACCCAGAATCCTATGCCTGGTGGTTTGCGCTTTTGCCGTAATGATGGAAAGCTTTTCACCTACCAGTTGATTCATGAGGGTCGACTTTCCGACATTGGGATTTCCAATGATATTTACAAAACCTGATTTAAAAGCCATACCCGTACCTGGTAATAATTAGTGTATCAATAGCGTTAGTGAAATATTTAACCGATCATGTGTCTGTTCAGCGACACTTATTATAGGTTGAACTGAAGGGTTAATTTAAACGCAAAGTTATCAATTGTTTTGGAATAAGCATAGGGACCGTAACGGTAGAGTACACCCAAGCCGTATTTAAAAAGCTGCACCCGTAACAGATTGTTGATCAGTAATCCCCCTTCGAAGTAACCTTTGCCGTAGGATTCAACAGTGATGTTCTCGTGTTGAGCGCCATTGCTCAACATGCCAAACCCAAGATTGTGAACCAGTGCAAGCTCTGGTTGAAATTTTCCCCTGGGTCGGATCAGCAGTTTTCCGAAATCCTGCTTTACAAAAAGAGCAATAAACCGGTCAGCCACAAATTCGTTGAAACGCATGGTTCCGAATGATTGCTCGGACTCAAGCGTAAAAGGCTTATAACTGCTCAAACCCGCATAAAGCCTTCCATAGGGTACATCGGACGATACTTTCCCGGCCAGTAATGCAAAACGTGTGTCGCCCAAACGCTTTGTTTTAAACGATTTGGTAATTTTCGCTTCGGTCCGCCAGTATTCAAATCCTCCGTTCAACAGATTTATTCCCCGTGCTACATTAAGATAAAGTACTGGATAGCGGGTACCCATCGAAAACTTATTACCCCGCGGTGTTTTCATAAAAGTTTCCTGGTGGGCATACCTGATTTGCATACCGGTTTCGGTAATGTTGAAACGGGTTAATGACACCCTTGGATTGGCGTCAGACAAACCAAAACTATAATTGTTGGTGGGTTCAGCATTGCTGTGCAACAGGTAGGTGCGCACCTTAACATACTTCAATGCACTGAAGCTTAGAGAAAACTCGGTTTCACGGGTTTTATCCATTAGTTCAACCAGGTAATTCCGGATAAACGCTGAACCGGTGAGGTTAATGGTTTCGTTGAACCGCACGCCACCTGACTCCCGCACATCCTTGCGATAAAGCACTGTCAACTGGAGCTCATGTTCCGGCCAAAGGTTAAAGGTTAAATGGCCGCTGTATTTCCATGCTTTATCTTTAAAACCATATGCCCCATATCCGCCAACCATTAGCCAACTGCACAACTGCTGTGTTGTGCGGCCTCCGGCACCAATTCTGAAACCTTCGTAAGAATTATAATCGATGAAACGCATCAGGTCAAAAGTCCAGTACTTTCCGGGTAAATATCCCGTGATCAGTGTTTCAAACGATGCGATAGTCCGGTCGAGATGCTCGGCTTTGCCCAGACTATCAATAAAACGGTATGTTTCGCGGTCCCTGGCATCAAGAGAGTCAGTACGGTAGGTATTCCAAACCTCATCGGGCTGACGATGCGCTTCGGCTCCAACCTCAACCTGCACATTCGAAAACTTAATGCCTTCGTCGGAAGGCCTGAGATTGATGTTTACAATGTGCGATTTTCCGATTCCGACAATATCGACAGGAGGCGATTTATAACCCAGCCTGGCAGGATTAAACCTGATGGTTGTACTTAGTAAAACCGGAAACCACCTTTCTCCGTCGATAAGTTCATACTGCTGTTGAATAGCGGCATTGATTTTCCCTTCGCGGGGTTCATAAGCCTCAGCCAGCACATTCTGCACGGCATAATCTCTTGAGTTGATATACAGCACGCCTTTCATGCCATCGAAGTTCTTGCCCTTCATGGGCCGGAACGAGATGATGAATACGGTATCGAGCCTTTCGGTATAGGTTGTATCCTGTATCTGAAAAAAATACATGCCGGTACTGCCCGAAGCAATGGGATTCAGAAACTGTCTGTCGGCAATGGTAACAAAGTTTTCATAAAACGAAAACGACTGAAACTGACGTGCCATAACAACAAGCGACGGCTGTGAAATGCCCGAAACACGTGAGGCAATCACTTCTTCCTTATTCCGTTCAGGCGAAAAGAATTTCCGGCTTATAACCGACTCCATCATAAAAAGATGTTGCTTTTCGAGAAACCGCCTGATATCAATCTTTCCTTTCATATCGGTTCCGTAGGAAATACTGTCAGACAGCAGAGCATTGGTCGAAACCGAGTCGCCTTTATTTTGGAGAGCTGCTGAATCAACCTCAAGGGTAAAGGTCATCTTATCATAGGAAATATAAGAAAAGGGGCCCGATCTCTCGGGATTATTCCTGATTCTGTTTGCTGCAGCTCTTTTGATGATCCTGTGTGCCGGATTTTCGGTGGGATATACAATCACCTCGGCAATGTCATGGGGATCGGGGCTAAGGGCAATATTAAGCGGTGCGCTCACAGACCCTCGCATCTCAACCGTTTTGGAATGATACCCGACATACCTGAACTTTAGAAAATGTACGGTTTGTGAACGAGGTATCCTGAAATGGCCTTCGAGGTTGGTTACTACGCCATGACCCTGACGGTTGTAAATGATGCTGACAAAGGCCAGCGGTTCGTGTGTGATGCTGTCGGTAACCGTTCCTGAGAAATATTCCTGTTGTGCCGTTATACAGAACGGAAACATCAGCCAGAATAATATCGCCAGGAAAAACCGCATAACCTAATCCAGCAACTGATTAATCTCACTGATCATGCGCGATGCCAATGCATCAGCCTTGGCAGGCGTAGTGCTTTCGCTTATTACCCTGATGATCGGTTCGGTATTTGACTTGCGCAAATGTACCCATTCGCGGTCAAAATCAATCCTGATCCCGTCCTGATCGTTTACCGGGTAATTTGTATACCGCTGCCTTACATTGGCAATAAGCTGATCTACATCGGTTCCGGGCTTGAACTCTATTTTGTTTTTGGAATTATAATAGTCGGGGTACGTTTTACGTAATTCTGAACATTTTTTGCCCGATCTGGCAAGATGCGAAAGGTAAAGGGCTATGCCAACCAATGCATCCCTGCCATAATGCAATTCAGGGAATATCACGCCCCCGTTCCCTTCGCCCCCAATCACGGCATTCGTT
>JAFGVG010000043.1 GCA_016938095.1 Bacteroidales bacterium | reverse complement strand
TATGGGGGCATCGCGCAGCTTATATTTGTCTGCCAGAATAAAGTGTTCTTTGAAGAGATAATTGTACACATCCCAGAGTTTCTCATAGGGCCCCTGGTAGCGGAATACCAGAAATTTGCCGCTCTCAATTCCTTTAATCTTGAATGGTGCCTCGGGTATAAAAGTTTTTCTTACGGCAATGCAAAGATCTGAAGTGCAATTTTCAATTCCCTTTTCATCCGGATCATCATAATAAATACTAAAGGCATCCGGATTCCAACCTATTAAACGGTTTGAGGAAGCATAATCAATAAGCGCTTTCCAGGCTTCCTCCGTTCCTTTTCCTCCGTATTCCCCCCTGACCTCAATGCATATTGCAGGTGTTGACGGGACCACTTTTATTTTCGGTCGCAGATGGTAATTCTCAATGTTTTCGTTGTTCCACTGAAGGTCGATGCTACTATTCACCGAGCTTTCCCTGTTTTGCCGGTAATCGGTTGGAGAAATACCGAACTCACGGGTAAAGGATTTGGAAAATGCAGATGCATCATTATAGCCGATCTTCAGTGCGATTTCTCCGATTGAAATCTCCGAATAACGGATCAGTTTAGCAGCTGTGTCAAGTCTTAACCGGTTGATATACGTGCCCAGGGGTGTTCCCAAACAGGCTTTAAATATGCGGTGAAAATGAAAAAACGAAATGTGGGACCTGTCTGCCAGGGTTTTAATGGTCAATTCCTTGTCCAGGTTATTATCGATATAATGAATAACTTCCTGTACTTTTGATTGATAGTAGTGGGTGGTTTCTTCCCTGGACATGAAAAATTGGGTTTTGCTCCAGGCAAAGTAATCCGATGTTGAGGACTCTTGCAACTTAAACGGATTAGTTTTTTATCCATTTCGCAGGTTTATACCTTCCCCAGAATTTGTAAGATGTAAGTGATGTATAGTTGATCAACAGATCAATTGCCTTGAATCTCCTGAGGAAATGAACTATTCTGTAGCTGATAATTAAAGAAAAAAATACGATCAGGGTTTCCAGGGCAA
Organism: Bacteroidales bacterium; assembly: GCA_016938095.1. GTDB lineage: Bacteria > Bacteroidota > Bacteroidia > Bacteroidales > UBA10428 > UBA5072. Next base: position 1,685 of record JAFGVG010000043.1, on the reverse strand, counting down.
AACGGAGAAGCGATCCGAATTTTGCTGATGCTGAGAACCACGTCACGTGATGATCAAGCAGCCAGACATATAAATAAGTTTGTGCCATTGTGTTAAGCAAAATAAGCAGTCCGATGATGTATCCGTGTGCCGTTTCAATGGCGGTTTTTGGACAAATGTTCATGCAATGCATGCAGCTTTCACAACGGAAGGTCCAGAACGGGCGCTTATCCACCATAATGATGGCTTTAACCGGGCATTCTTTAATGCACAACCCGCAATTGTTGCAATCGCGCGAGGCGTAAAAGGATTTGGCAAAAACAAAGCGTCCGATCATGTAATATAAAAGTGCTACCGGCAATAACAATACATCGATAGGCAGGGTGAGCAAAGCCTTGAAATCTTTGCCACCGTCAATGATCTTTCCTGCAAATCCGGTAGTGATGATTTCCCATTTGGTAAACAAATGTTCAATGGTTTTACTGCGAACGGCAGGATGAAGCGATATCCAGTTAGAAGGAAGATCCACCGATCGCATACCTGCAATTTGATACCCTTTTAGCTTCAGCACCAAAGCTGAAAGAAGTAGGGCAATCCCGCTCAGTCCCGGCAAAAACATACCCAATACTTTCATGCCGGCACGTGTGTTAATGAGCAATACCCTTGAACCATTGGCTTTTGGAAACCGAATGATGAATTTCATCATGACGGGTGGGTAATTAAAACCATGCGTGGGAGAGCAAAAGCACAATAAAGTATCTGGTGAGGGTTTGGAAATATTTTTCCGGTCGATGGTGGCAATATCCAAGGTATAGGCGGGAAGCTGTTTTTCAACGGCCACTGCTGATATCCATTTGGCCACCTGTCGTGCATTCCCTGTTCCTGAGAAATAGTAAGTGACTAACTGTTTAAATTCATTCATGATGATAGGCTTGTTGACTGCAATAGTAACCATAGAAATTCAATGGCAGGTTTTCCAAATTTGCTATTATGCACAGGAGGGTTTTTTCCGGGGAAAGAATAACATTCCTCATTTTCACGGATCATATTAAAAATTAACTTTACTCATACCAATTGAAGCCATTATGAACCAATTGATCGAATGCGTTCCCAATTTTAGCGAAGGGCGCGATATGCAAATCATCAGGCAGATCACTGAGGTGATTGAACAGGTAGATGGGGTCAGGTTGCTCGATGTAGATCCTGGAAAAGCAACCAACCGCACGGTTGTGACATTTGTCGGGACTCCCGAAGCCGTATGTGAAGCAGCCTTCCGGGCCGTTAAGAAAGCTTCGGAAATCATCAATATGAGCAAGCACCAGGGCGCTCATCCCAGGTTCGGCGCTACCGATGTGTGTCCGCTGGTACCGGTTTCGGGCATTAGCATGGAAGAGGTAGTCAAATACGCTCGTTCATTGGCCCAAAGAATCGGAGAGGAATTGCATATACCTGTGTATTGCTATGAATTTGCTGCCTTTGAAGAAAAGCGGAAAAACCTGGCCAGTTGCCGCCAGGGTGAGTATGAGGGCCTGGCCATGAAAATGGAAAGCGCGGGATGGAAACCCGACTTTGGTCCGGCTGTCTGGAACAACCAGGTAGCCCGCACGGGGGCTGTTGCTGTCGGCGCCCGTAATTTTCTCATAGCCTACAATGTAAACCTGAATACGACCTCAACACGCAGGGCCAATGCCGTTGCTTACGATATC